>NZ_FNVC01000028.1:0-64886 GCF_900108215.1 Billgrantia desiderata
CGTGTCTCAGTCCCGATGTGGCTGATCATCCTCTCAGACCAGCTACGGATCGTCGCCTTGGTGAGCCATTACCTCACCAACCAGCTAATCCGACATAGGCTCATCCGATAGCGCAAGGTCCGAAGAGCCCCTGCTTTCCCCCGTAGGGCGTATGCGGTATTAGCCTGGGTTTCCCCAGGTTATCCCCCACTACCGGGCAGATTCCTATGCATTACTCACCCGTCCGCCGCTCGCCACCAGGAAGCAAGCTTCCCGTGCTGCCGCTCGACTTGCATGTGTTAGGCCTGCCGCCAGCGTTCAATCTGAGCCATGATCAAACTCTTCAGTTTAAGATCATATAGTCCTTACCCTGACCCCTGCCGAAACAGGAGCAGAAAGCGGACCAAACTTGGCTCAAGGTCAAAGCTTCTCAAAAGACCCGAAGGTCTCGACGAGTCGCTTGCCTTGAAATGGTGTGACTTCTCACCACCTCATCGACAAGCGCCCACATGAATTACCTGATCGATTGTTAAAGAGCGGCTCCTTTTCTCTTCAAGCCTCAGCCTGAAGCGCGGAGCGTCTCGCTTGCTGTCGCGGCCGTCGATCCAGGGACCGAGGGGCCTCGCCAGCGCCCTGCGAGGAAGGCGTATTCTACTGAAGCGCCGGAGTTTGTCAACTCTCTTCGGGGCCGTCACCGAGGTGACCCTGACCGCGAAGACCAGCCGGAGCCGGCGGCCGCAAGCCCGCTTCCGGACCTGCTTTCGAGTGGGCGCATTCTACCGAATCCGCCGTGGGCGTCAAGTGAGAATTTTGCGAAGCGAATCGAAAAACTCAAACAACGACAACCACTTACCACTCTTCCCACCGCCTGCGACGTTGCCCGTCACCGGCAGCGGATGCGTACTTTACGGTTTTCCCCCGAGCCCCGCAAGGGGCGGCGGGAAAAATATTTCAGGGACGCAACACAGTGGCTTATCCACAGTCGCTCGCAGGCGAGCGGCTGTGGATGACTCATGTGAATGGTTCAGGCTGTCTCGCCCGCTTCCTTGCGCTTGCGGCTGGCACGGTCGAGCAGCGACAGGATCGAACGATACGGGATGCCGCCGTGCAACGACAGGCCGATCTCGCAGGTGCGCGAGTTGGAGTACCCCGCATCGCACTCCCCTACCTGCTCAGCCAGCCCCTTCAGGGCCGAGGCGTTGAGCTCCGGTGTCACCAGTCCCTTGTCGCCGGCAAAGCCGCAGCAGGTGATCTCTGCCGGCACCACAACTTCGCGGGCGCAGGCCCGCGCCAGGGCCACCATGCGTTCGCCCAGGCCCATGTGGGTGCTGGAGCAGGTCACGTGCACCGCCACTCGCTCGTCGAGCGGCATGACATCGAGGCGCGGCAGCAGATGCTCGTGGGCGAAGGCCACCGGCTCCTGCACCGTCAAGCGCTCGTCCAGCCGCCCCTGCATGTGCAGTACACAGGGGCTGGTGTCGCTCAAGATCGGGTAGCGGCCGTTCTGGCTGGCCACCAGCAGCTCGCGATTGAGTTCGCGCGCCTTGTGCGTGGCTTCGTCGAATTGACCCTTGGACTGGAACGCCATGCCGCAGCAGAGATGCCCTGGCATCTCCGGCACGATCACCTCGAAACCGGCCTTCTCCAGCAGTGAGAGGGTGATCTCCATAATCGAGCGCCGCTCGCTGTCGCCATGGCCGGCACCGAAGACACGGGTGGCGCAGGATGGGAAGTAGACCACCTTCTCCCGCACGCCATCGGTCGCGGGTTTGCGCTTGAGCACGCGCACCGGGGCCGCCTTGGGCAGGGTGGGTACCCACTGGGGCACCTTGCCGCCACTGGCCCGGGTGATGCCGCCACTCACCTTGGAGAGGCCCTTTTCGCCCAATACGGCACGTCCGACACCGGCCAGGTTGAGCATGCCCCGTGCCAGCCGCGTGGCACCGGAGAAGTGGCGCCCCACCCGGCGCGCCATGTCGGCATGCGGCGCCAGCCGCTCGCGGCGCATCTCGCGGATCAGCTCGCCGGTGTTGATCCCCACCGGGCACTGGGTGGCGCACAGGCCGTCGACGGCACAGGTCTCGTCGCCGGCGTAGCGGTAGTCCTGACGCAGCCGCTCGAGGCGTTCGGCCTCTTCGCCAGCGAGGCTTGTACCCATCGCTTCGAGCCTGGCCATCTCGCGGGCGGCGACGATACGCTGCCGCGGCGTGAGGGTGAGGTCCCGCGAGGGGCAGACATGCTCACAGAAACCGCATTCGATGCACTTGTCGACGATGGGATCGGCCGCTGGCAGCGGCTTGAGATTCTCCAGGTGCAGGGTCGGATTGCGGCTGAGGATGACGTCGGGATTGAGCAGATTCTCCGGGTCGAACAGCGCCTTGATCTGCCACATCAGCGCGTAGGCTTCGGGGCCCCACTCCAGCTCGACGTAGGGCGCCATGTTGCGCCCGGTACCGTGCTCGGCCTTGAGCGAACCGCCATATTCGACGCCGACCAACTGCGCCACCTCGTCCATCAGCGCCTGGTAGCGCTCCACCTCACCGGGCTTCTCGAAGCCCTGGGGGAAGACGAAGTGCAGGTTGCCCTCCAGGGCATGCCCGAACAGGATCGCCTCCGGGTAGCCGTGGCGATGGAAGGCGTCGGTCAGCGCCAGCACGCCTTCGTCGAGCCGCTCGATGGGGAAGGCGACGTCCTCGATGATCACCGTGGTGCCGGTATCGCGCACCGCCCCCACGGCGGGGAAGAGCCCCTTGCGGATCTTCCAGTAGAGCTCGTAGAGGCCTTTTTCACGGGTGAAGGTGACCGGCTCCAGGGTGTGGATGCCCTCGAAGATGGCCTGCACCGCCTCGAGCCGCGCCTGAAGCTCCGCTTCGTCGTTGCCGCGCACGTCGATCAGCAGTGCCGCCGCCCCTTCGGGCAGGCGCTTGAGCCCCTCGGGCATGCCCGGCTTGTTCTCCACCGAGCGCAGCGCGGCACGATCCATCAGCTCCACCGCCGAGACCGGCGCTGGCTTGAGCGCGATGGTGGCGCGGCAGGTGGTGGCCATGTCGGGCAGGAAGACCAGCGCGGCGGCCTTGTGCGGCTCGTCGATAACGGTGTCGTAGGTGATGGTGCTAATGAAGCCGAGGGTACCCTCGGAGCCGATCATCAGGTGCTTGAGGATCTCGATGCCGTCGTCGAAGTCGACCAGGCTGTTGAGCGCGTAGCCGGTGGTGTTCTTGAGCCGGTACTTGTGGCGGATCTTCTCCGCCAGCGCCGAGTTGGCCCGGGTCTCGGCGGAGAGACGCTCGAGTCCTTCGACGAGCTCGGCATGGCTGCGGCGGAACGCCGCGCAACTGGCCGGGTCGGCGGTGTCCAGGCGGGTGCCATCGGCCAGGATCACGCGCATGTCGCGCACCGTGCGGTAGCTGTTCTGCGCCGTGCCGCAGCACATGCCCGAGGCGTTGTTGGCGGCGATCCCGCCCACCATGCAGCTGTTGATGGAGGCCGGATCGGGGCCGATCTTGCGCCCGAAGGGGGCCAGCAGCTGGTTGGCCCGCGCGCCGATCACCCCGGGCTGCAGGCGAATGGCCCGGCCATTGTCGAGGACCTCGTGGCCGCGCCAGCCCTCGCGCAGCTGGATCAGCACCGAATCGGTCACCGCCTGGCCCGAGAGCGAGGTGCCGGCGGCGCGGAAGGTGACTGGAAGGCCGCGCCGGCGACAGCCGGCCAGCACCGCCATCAGCTCGTCCTCGTCGGCGGGGCGCACCACCAGCTTGGGAATGAGCCGGTAGAAGCTGGCGTCGGTGCCGTAGGCCAGGGTACGCAGCGGGTCGTCGATCAGCCGCTCGGCGGGCATGATCGCGAGCAGCTCCTGTTTGAGCGCCTGCCAGGCATCGGCGGCAGGTGCCGTCGTCGCAGCGCTCATGGTCGCTCCTCGGCATGACGCAACAGCACCACCAGCTCGCGCGGCCCGTGCACGCCATAGGCCAGGGTCTGCTCGATGTCGGCGGTCTTGCTCGGCCCCGAGATCAGCAGCGCGTTGGTGGGCATGCCGCCGGCCCAGCCGTGGGCTTCGACCACGTCGAAAAAGGTGTCTTCGATGGTGTCGGCATCGAGCACGGCGATGTGGATCGGCGGCACCAGGCTCAGCAGGCGCGGCTCATCGGGGGTCGGCCACAGCCACAGGCTACCGGTCTCGGCGATGGCGCCGCGGGTGGAGGTCAGGCCGGCATCGGTGTCGTGGAACTGCTCGTGCCGCCAGGTCTCGATATCGCGGTCGGCGTCGATCAGGACGACGTCGCCTTCGGCCAGGGCGGCGCGCGCCTCGGCGGCGACGGGGTGCTCCCGCCCCAGGGCCAGACGGCGAATGTCCTTGGCCTCGAGCAGCCCGGCAAGTGCCCTGGTCCAGTCATCGCGAGACGTGTGGATGACCTCGCCATGCACCGAGGTGATCCAGCGCTCGAAGCGCGCCAGCCGCTCCTGCTGGCTCCAGCCGCGCCCGCTGACCACGGCGAAATCGCTCTGCGGCGCCGTCAGCGGGCCATCGGTACGCTCACGCAGGCGTTTGAGAATGTTGTCACGGGCACTCATGAACGCTTCCCCCCATCCTCGTCGGACTTGCCTGCCTGATGGCGTTTGGCCTTGTGCTGTTTAACCAAGGCATGCAGTGAAACCTTGGCCGGCTTGAGCGCAGTGCGGTATTCCGTCCACGGCCCCAGCTTCGAGGGCATCAGCGCCTGCAGCTTGCCGGCGATGGCCGTACTGCTGCGCCAGACGCCGGGGTGCGTGGCCAGCCACTGGAACCCTTTCCACGCTGCCACTTCCTTCTTGGTCCGCTTGACGCCGGCACCGGGCACGTTGCCGCGTCCCTCGCCCACCGCCTCGCGGCGCAGGCGCACCAGCAGGTCGGGAATCGGAATCTTGACCGGGCACACCTCGCCGCAGGCGCCGCACAGGCTCGAGGCGGTGGGCAGATCCTTGGTCGCCTCCAGGCCCATCATGTGAGGCATCAGGATGCTGCCGATGGGGCCGGGATAGGTGGTGCCGTAGGTATGCCCGCCAACCCGGGTATAGACCGGGCAGTGGTTCATGCAGGCGCCGCAGCGGATGCAGCGCAGGGTGTCGAGCAGCTCGTCATCCTGATAGATGTTGGAGCGACCGCTGTCGACCAGCACCAGATGGACCTCATTCGGCCCGTCGTGCTCGCCGAGCTTGCGCGGTGAGCTGATCATATTGAAGTAGGTGGTGACGTGCTGACCGGTGGCCGAACGGGTCAACAGCGCATAGAGCGGCGGCACGTCGCGCAGGTGCTCGACCACCTTTTCGATGCCGGTCACGGCGATGTGCACCGGCGGCACGGCGGTGGTCATGCGGCCGTTGCCCTCGTTCTCCACCAGGCACAGAGTGCCGGTCTCGGCCACGGCGAAGTTGACCCCCGAGATGCCCACGTCGGCGGCCATGAAGCGCTCGCGCAGTTGGGCCCGCGCGGCGGCGGTCATGGTGTCGACGTCTCGGGTACGCTCGGTGCCGGTCCTGGTGTGCATGATCTCGGAGATCTCATCGGTGTTGAGATGGATCGCCGGCATGATGATGTGCGAAGGCGTCTGCTCGTTGAGCTGCACCAGGTACTCGCCGAGGTCCGACTCCAGCGCCTCGATGCCCGCCTCTTCCAGGTGGGCATTGAGGTGCATCTCCTCGGAGACCATCGACTTGCCCTTGATCACCGCCTTGGCGCCGTGGCGCTGGCAGATCTCGCGAATGATGCGGCACGCCTCGTCGCCGTTCTCGGCCCAATGCACCTGAATGCCATTGGCCTGACAGTTGGCCTCGAGCCGCTCGAGCAGGTCAGGCAGCTTGGCCAACGCGCGCAGGCGGATGTTGGCGCCGAGCTCGCGCAGGGTCTCGAGATCCCAGTCGCTGAAGACGTCGCGGCGCTTGGCCATCAGGCCGTCCATCGCCTTGCGAAAGTTGGCGCGTATCTGAGGATTGCCCAGGGCATCGTGGGCCTGGCGATGGAACTCGCGAGGAGTGAACGTCTGTACTTCGGAAGCGCTCATGAGGTCCTCCGCCACAGGTAGCTGGCGATGTGCTCACCGGAAACCGCCTTGCCCTGATGCTCGAAGCGACCGGCAATGTTCATCAGGCAGCCGCAGTCAGAGGTGACGAAGCGCCTCGCCCCGGTAGCCTCGATGGCCTGGGTCTTGTCTTCCACCATGGCGGCAGAGACCTCCGGGTGGCGCACGGCGAAGGTGCCGCCGAAACCGCAGCATTCCGTGGCACGGGCCTGCTCCACCAGCTCGACCTGGCCCATGCGGGCGAGCAACGCGGGCCCGGTTTCCCCCAATCCCATTTCGCGCCGGGCGCTGCACGAGGTATGCATGGCCACCTTTTCCGGCTGCCCGCGATCCTCGAGCCTGAGCTGACAGACATGCAACAGGAACTCAGTGAGCTCATAGATGCGTCCGGCCACCTCGTTGGCCCGGGCCTCATGCTCGGTGCCGGCAAAGAGCTGAGGGTAATGGGTACGCATCATGCCGCCACAGGAACCTGAAGGCACGACGATCGGCCAGGGCTCGGGAAAGAGATCGAGCTGCGCTGCCGCCACTGCCCGCGCCTCGTCGTGATAGCCGGAGGTGTAGGCCGGCTGGCCGCAGCAGGTCTGCGCCTGAGGATAGACCACCTCGATTCCCTCGCGCTCCAACAGGCGGATACCATCCATTCCCGCTTCAGGATAAAAGAGGTCGATCAGGCAGGTGCCGAAGAAGTAGACCTTCTCCGGCTTGGGTGGGTACAGCTTGACTGGCGTCATGAGGCTCCCTCACTGTCGGCCTGTGGGCAGTGGCGGTCTTGCGAATTGTTGGAATCTGGCCAAGAAAAAATTGGTAAAACCAATTTACCTGACTGAAGTCGTTGAACCTTAGGGGGCACTGCTGACAGTGTCAACGACAAGACCTTCCTTAATCGCTTCACTGGCATAGACTTTGGTCTAGAACACCACTAAAGAAGTGTCGATGCCACTCTTCCTCTTTCAGAAAGTGCGAAAGGCGGATTGCATGAGAGCGAGAATCGAGCCAATATTGGTAAGACCAATTAAAGCCGAAAGGCTCCAGGATAGCCTCGCATGACCTACCACAACGTACGCCAACCACGTCTGGCCGATGTCATCACCGAGCGGCTCGAAGCGATGATCCTCGAAGGCAGCCTCAAGCCCGGTCAACGCCTGCCACCCGAGCGCGAACTGGCCGAGCGTTTTGGCGTCTCGCGCCCCTCGCTGCGCGAGGCGATTCAGAAACTGGCCACCCGAGGATTGCTGACCAGCCGTCAGGGCGGCGGCACCTTCGTGACGCGTGAACTAAACAGCGGTTACAGCGACCCCTTGTTGGACATGCTGGCCAGGCATCAGGAGTTTCACCTCGATCTGCTCGAATTCCGCGACGCCATGGAAGGCATTTCGGCCTACTATGCGGCACTGCGCTCCACCCCGGCCGACCGCGCCATGCTGATCAAGCGCTTCGAGGAGTTGGAGGCATGCTTTGCCGGCCGCGACCCCGAGCTAGAGGCCAAGGCAGATGCCGCCTTCCACCTGGCCATTGCCGAGGCCGCACATAACGTGCTGCTGCTACACACCATTCGTGGCATCTTCCACCTGCTGGAAAAGAGCATCGTCGACAACCTGGCCCACCTGTTCGAGAAGCCCCAGTCGCGTCCCATGCTGATGAAGCAGCACCGCGCCCTGCTCGACGCCATTCTCGAAGGTCGTGCCGAGGACGCCCGAGCGCGCTCCCACGAACACCTCGTCTTCGTCGAGGAGGAGCTGCTGGAAATGGAGCGCGCCGAAACCCGCGCCCAGCGGGCCCTGCGGCGCGCCCAGGCACTACCGGAAATCTAGCTGCAGGTAATCATCGAGTGAAAGGCCCCCATCGACCACCCCGCCTGTCGGTACCGCTACGTCGGCTGCTGCTGTTGCTGCTGCCGCTCGGATTGGTGCTGGTCACCTGGCAGGCCTCCCAGGTAGCGCGCGAACAGGCCCTGCAAACCCTGGTACGGGAAGCCGAGAACGAACTGCGCCTCTCGGCCGCCGGCCTGGAG
Organism: Billgrantia desiderata; assembly: GCF_900108215.1. Lineage (NCBI taxonomy): Bacteria > Pseudomonadati > Pseudomonadota > Gammaproteobacteria > Oceanospirillales > Halomonadaceae > Billgrantia > Billgrantia desiderata. The sequence continues at coordinate 8,050 of NZ_FNVC01000028.1, forward strand.
GGGCATCTGACCCGCCATGACTACCTTCCGCAGCTGCTCGCCTCGCGCGAGATGATCAAGCGCTTTCTCAGCGGCCACGGCGAGCAGAACCCGATGCCGCTCAACCGGCTGCTCGACCAGTTCCGCGCCATTGCCGACGTCTCCGATGTCTACCTGCTCGATCGTCATGGTACGACGCTGGCCGCCAGCAACTGGCATATGGAAAACACCTTCATCGGTCATAACTACTCCTTTCGCAGCTACTACACCGACGCGATAGAGGGCGGTCGCGGCCGCTTCTTCGGCCTGGGCACCCAGTCACTCGAGCGCGGCTACTACTTCTCCGCCCCCGTATGGCTGGATGAAACGACCCCGGATGCCCGTCCGGATGGCGTCATGGTCATCAAGATCCTGCTCGATGAAGTCGAGGAGAGCTGGGCTGAGCAGGATGCCGAACTGCTGGTCACCGATCATGACAACATCATCTTCATGGCCAGCCGTCCCGAGCTACGCATGGCGGCGCTGTTTCCCCTCACGGAAGCCGAGCGTCAGAACTTGCTGGCTGCCCGGCGCTACGCCGACGAACCCCTGTCCCCCTCGGGCATCGATGTCTATGAGCAGCGCCCGGATGGCAGCCGACTGGTGAGATTCGACACCGGCCCGCTGGCGGAAGAGAGCTATCTGGGGCTGTCCCGCCACTTGGAAGCCTATGACTGGGACATGCATATCCTCAAGCCCCTGGGCAGCGTCTACCAGGCGCAGTGGCTTGCCGCCGCACTGGCTGGCGGCCTGTACGGCGTCGTGGTGCTGGCAGGCGGCATCGGCTGGCAGCGCTGGCGCCTGCGCCGCGAGCGCGAGCTGTTTGCCGAGCGCGAACGCCGCACCCTGGCCCAGGCGCGCGACGAGCTGGAGCGCAACGTCGAGCTGCGCACCCACGATCTGATGGAAACCAACCGGCTGCTTTCGGACGAGATCGAGGAGCGGCGTCGCGCCGAGGAGAATCTGCGCCAGACCCGCGACGAGCTGATCCAGGCCGCCAAGCTCGCCGTGCTGGGCCAGCTGGCGGCCGGTATCAATCATGAACTCAACCAGCCGCTGGCCGCCATTCGCGCCTATGCCGAGAATGCCCGTACCTTTCTCGAGCGCCAGCGGCTGGAGGCTGCCGACGCCAATCTGGCCCAGGTCGTCGAGCTGACCGAGCGCATGGCCGAAATCAGTGCCCAGCTACGACAGTTCTCACGCAAGAGCAGCAGCTCGCTGACAGCGGTCTCGGTTCAGGCCTGCTTCCGGTATGCCCTGCGGCTCTATCAGAATCGGCTGCACGACGTCGAGGTCGTGCGGGACTGGGGCGATGAGGTTTGGGTCCATGCCGACCTGGTGCGTCTCGAACAGGTGCTGGTCAACCTGATCGGCAATGCCCTTCAGGCGATGGCGGAAACGCCCGAGCCCACTCTCATTCTCAGCGTCGAGGTCGAGGCCGAGCGGGTATTCATCGGCGTCAGCGATTCGGGCCCCGGCATTCCCGAAGCGCACCTGGCACGGATCTTCGAGCCCTTCTTCACTACCAAGTCGCCGGGCAGCGGGCTGGGGCTGGGACTTTCCATATCGGCGCGTATCATCAGGGATCTGGGCGGTAACATCGATGCCAGCAACGTACCTGGCGCCGGGGCACGCTTCACCATTACCCTGCCCCGCATGGAGAAACCCGACGACGCTCAGCCATCGCCAATCCAGGAGCAGCAATCCCATGCATGACCCGGCGCCCATCCCGGTACTGATCATCGATGACGAACCCCACCTGCGCATCACCGCCGGCCAGACCCTGGAACTGGCCGGCTACCAGCCACAGCCCTACGCCAGCGCCGAGAGCGCCCTGAAAACACTCACTCCCGACTTTCCCGGTGTGATCGTCAGCGACATCCGCATGCCGGGCATGGATGGCATGGCGCTGCTGCGCGAGGTACGGCTACGCGACCCGGACCTGCCGGTCATCCTGATCACCGGCCATGGCGACATCTCCACCGCCGTGGAAGCCATGCGCGAGGGCGCCTGGGACTTTCTGGAGAAGCCGTTTGCCGGCGAGCGGCTGGTCGAGATGGTACGCCGCGGCATCGACAAGCGCCGCCTGAGCCTGGAAAACCGCCAGCTCAAGGCCGAGCTGGAAGCCCAACAGGCTGCCCCTGGGCCGCGCCTGGTGGGGAGAACGCCGGCGATTCATCGACTCGCCTCCATGGTACAGCGCATTGCTCAGGTGGAGACCGACGTGCTGCTGTTCGGCGAAACGGGTACCGGCAAGGACCTGGTGGCCCGTGCCATCCACGAACGCAGTCCTCGCGGCGGACATCCCTTCGTCGCCATCAACTGCGGCGCCGTGCCCGAAAGCATCATCGAATCGGAGCTGTTCGGTCATGAGAAGGGCGCCTTCACCGGCGCCGTGGAGCGGCGCATCGGCAAGTTCGAGCATGCCAACGGCGGCACGGTCTTTCTCGACGAGATCGAGTCCATGCCGCTGGCACTGCAGGTCAAGCTGCTGCGCGTGCTGCAGGAGCGCTGTATCGAACGCCTCGGTGCCAACGAACACATCCCGCTCGACATTCGCGTCATCGCGGCCACCAAGGTCGACCTCAAGCTCGCCGCCGAGTCCGGTGAGTTCCGCGAGGACCTCTACTACCGTCTCAACGTGGTCACCCTGCCGCTCCCGCCTCTGCGCGAACGGCGCGAGGACATCCCCCTACTGTTCCAGCACTTTGCCGTGGTCGCCTCCAATCGCAGCGGTCTGGAAGCGCCGCCGCTGGGCACCAGCGGCGTCTCGACGCTGATGGCCCACGACTGGCCGGGCAACGTACGCGAACTGCGCAATCTGGCCGAGCGCTATGTGCTGCTCGGCTCGGCCTTCGACTATCGGATCGACATGCTGCTGGAGGGCGTCGAATCGGACGTCGCCGAGTTGGCCCTGCCGCAGCAGGTGGAGCTGTTCGAGAAGAGCCTGATCAGCCAGTCGCTGGTCAGCCATCGCGGCAGGATCACCGAGGTCTGCGAACATCTCGGGCTGCCGCGCAAGACGCTCTACGACAAGCTGCGCAAGTACGGTCTCAAGGCCGAGGACTATCGCCACAAGGCCACGCCCTGAGCCAGCAACTCCAGCAGCGCTGACCAGGCCGGCAGCCATGGCAGCAGCGCCACGCCGGCCATGAGCATGGCCAACGAGTTGCCCGGAGACTTGATGTCGAGAGGCTTGAGCGCCGTGCCGAAGGAGCGTTTGATGCGCGCCCCGGTGAGATCGACGCTGTAGATTTCATCCAGTGCCAGATGGATGACGAAACCGAGGCAGACGGCAACACCGTGCACCCAAGCCAACCGGGCAGGCTGGACGAACAGCTGGTAACTCACCGCTGCCGCCGCCAGCCCGCACAGAGCGGCGGCCAGCAGCGAATGCCAGATGCCCCGGTGCACGGTGAAGCGGCTGAATACGCCACCGGCAACGTAGCGCACCGTGAGATAGAGCAGACCGCACACCACCAGCAAGTAGCCCGGGGCCAGATGCCCCTGCAACAGCAGTGCTCCCAGCACCACGCTGGGCACCGCCAGTAGATTGAAGATGAGGCGAATCGCCTTGGAACTGTCGGCATCGATGTCGGGCAGGATGCCCCCGAAGGTCACCAGCCCGAACACGACCCCGCCCTGCCACAGCTCCCACAGCCCTACCTGCCAACCGCCATGGGCCAGTACGGCGCCGCCGGCGGCGGCCACGCCAAGATGGGTGCGGAAATCGGCCATGCCGGGACAAGCCCTCTACTGGATAAAAAGCCAGATTATCGCTTGCACCTACATGAATAACAACGGGTTAGAGGCTCAAACTGCGCAAGGATCGCAACCGCGTGTTACCCGCCATGCTCCGCAAGGTACTGATCCTTGAGCTTGACGTAGTTGCCGGCGGTATAGGGAAAGAACTGCCGCTCGCTCTCCTTCAGCGGACGCAGCGCCTTGGCCGGGTTGCCGGCGTAGACATGGCCGCTCTCGAGACGCTTGCCCGGGGTCACCACGGCACCGGCGGCGATGATCACCTCGTCCTCGACCACGGCGCCATCCATGACGATGGCCCCCATGCCCACCAGGATGCGACTGCCCAGCGTGCAGCCGTGCAGGATCGCCTTGTGGCCGATGGTGACGTCGTCGCCGATGGTGAGCGGGAATCCGCCCGGGTTGAAATCGCTGGCGTGGGTGATGTGCAGCACGCTGCCGTCCTGCACGCTGGTACGCGCGCCGATGCGGATACGGTGCATGTCGCCACGAATCACCGCCATGGGCCACACCGAGCAGTCGTCGCCCAGCACCACGTCGCCCAGCACCACGCAGGCCGGATCGACGTAGACCCGCGCGCCCAGAGAGGGGCGCTTACCCTGCCAGCTGCGCAGGGGATCGTTCACGCTCATGCAAACCTCCAGCCCGGCTTCTGCGCCGGTCACATCGAATGGTTACAGCAGCCCGGCCGCCAGTACCACGACCGTCAGGGGAATCGAGACCCAGCGTAACACCGTTCGCCACAGCACGAAGCCGGGCTCTGCCACGCCCAGCGCCGCCTGCGCCTCGGCTTTCGGCATCACCCAGGCAGCAAAGATGGCGATCAACAGACCGCCCACCGGCAGAAAGATCTCGGTGGGAATGGTGGTCACCAGATCGAAGGCGTTCATCCCGAACAGCGGCCGCCACTCGGCCAGGGCGGAGAACGACAGCACCGACAGCAGACCGACCAGCCACACGGCGATGCCGACCACCGCAGTGGCCTTGCCGCGACCGAACCCCAGCCCCTGCAGCGTGGCCACCATCGGCTCGGCCAGGTTGATCGACGAGGTCCAGGTCGCCAACAGCAACAGCAGGAAGAACACGCTGAGCCACAGCGCCCCCCAGGGCAGCTCGGCAAAAGCGATGGGCAGGGTGACGAACATCAGGCCCGGCCCCTCGCCGGGATCCATGCCCTGAGAGAATACCACCGAGAAGATGGCGATGCCGGCCAACAGCGCCACGCTCACGTCCAGCACCGCCACGGCAGCGGCGGCGCGCGGCAGGCTCTGATGCTCCGGCATGTAGGCGCCATACGCCATTAGCGCGCAGGCTCCCACCGCCAGAGTGAAGAAGGCATGGCCCATGGCATGCAGCACCACCAACGGCGTAATGGCCGAGAAGTCCGGCATGAACAGCCACGCCAGCGCCGGGCCGAAGCCGTCGGTGGTGGCGGCATAGAGGGCCAGCATGACAAGCAGCAGGTACAGCAGCGGCATCAGCAGATTGTTGAGTCGCTCCAGCCCCTTGGCCACGCCGGCCGCCACCACGGTCATGGTCATGAACAGGAACAGCGTGTGGTTGAACGTCATACGCAGCGGGTCGGCCAGGAAGGCCTCGAAGCCGGCACCGACCTCGGCCGCACTCAGCCCCACGAAACCACCGTTCACCGCGGTGACGAAGAACTCGATGGACCAGCCCGACACCACCGAGTAGAACGACAGGATGCAAAAGACGGTAAAGGCACCGAACAATCCCAGCAGCCTCCAGTGACGGCTGGCCCCGGCCTGCCCGGCCAGATAGCCCAGCGCCTGCATCGGCGCGCGACGGCCGGCCCGGCCGATCAGGATCTCGGCCATCATCACGGGCAACCCCAGCAGCAGCACGAAGGCGATATAGAGCACCAGGAAGGCGGCCCCACCGTTTTCGCCGGTGATGTAGGGAAAGCGCCAGATGTTGCCCAGCCCCACGGCTGCGCCGGTCACCGCCAGGATGAAGGCGCGCCGCGTGCTCCAGCGCTCCAAGGTTGCGTTCATGCCGTTACCTCGACTTTCGTGGAGGCGCAAGCCTATCAGGCCGACACTCCGCGACCAATCCCCGGCGGGATTGAAACCCGTGACACCTGGCCGCATCTAATCGCTATTCTGCACTTATACCCAACACGCCTTGAGGTGCGCATGTCCCACAATCCCCTGCTTGAATCCCACGAGCTGCCCCCTTTCGCCGAGATCAAGCCGGAGCACGTGGTACCGGCCATCGACAAGCTGCTGGCCGACAATCGCGCCGGCATCGAGGCGCTGATCGAGCGCGCCGAGCAGGAGACGCCCAGTTGGGATAGCCTGGCCGCGCCGCTCGAGGCACTCAACGATCGCCTGTCGCGCGCCTGGTCGCCGGTGTCGCACCTCAACGGCACCATGAACTCGCCGGCCCTGCGCGAGGCCTATCAGGCCTGTCTGGGCAAGCTCTCGGACTACAGCACCTGGATGGGCCAGCACGAGGGGCTGTTCCGTGCCTGGCAGGCCCTCAAGGAAGGGCCCGCCTGGGCCGAGCTGGACGAAGCTCAGCGTCGCAGCGTCGACAACACCCTGCGCGACTTCCGCCTTGCCGGGGTCGACCTGCCGCCAGAGCAGAAGCGTCGCTACGGCGAGATCAAGGCACGCCTGTCGGAGCTTGCCAACACCTTCTCCAACCAGCTGCTCGACGCCACCCAGGCCTGGCACAAGGATATCGACGACGCGGCCCGGCTGGCCGGTCTGCCCGAGAGCGCCCTGGCGACGCTTGCCGCCAACGCCGAGGCCAAGGGAGCGAAGGGCTACCGCATCACCCTCGACTTCCCCAGTTTCTATCCGGTGCTGACCTTCGCCGACGACCGCGAGCTGCGCCGCGAGGTGTACACGGCCTTCGTTACCCGCGCCTCGGACCAGGGCCCCAATGCCGGCGAGTACGACAACGCCCCGGTCATCGAAGAGACGCTGCGCCTGCGCCGCGAACTGGCCGAGCTGCTGGGCTTCGCCAGCTATGCCGACTACTCGCTGGCCACCAAGATGGCCGAGTCGCCGCGCCAGGTGCTCGACTTCCTCGAGGACCTGGCGCGCCGCGCGGTGCCCCAGGCGAGGGAAGAGTTTGCCGAGCTCGAAGCCTACGCCCGCGACACCCTGGGCCTGGCCGAACTCGCCCCCTGGGACATCGGCTATGCCAGCGAGAAGCTGCGCGAAGCCCGCCATGCCATCTCCCAGGAGCAGCTGCGCCCCTACTTTCCCGCCCCCCGGGTCGTGGATGGGCTGTTCCAGGTGGTCGAGCGGCTCTACGGCGTTACCGTCGAGGAAGACCTGCAAGCCCCCCGCTACCACCCCGAGGTGCGCTATTTTCGCATTCTCGAGCGGGGCGAGCCGATCGCCGGCTTCTACCTCGACCTTTACGCCCGCGAGGGCAAGCGCGGCGGCGCCTGGATGGACGAGTGCCGGGTGCGCCGCTGCCGGGAAGACGGCGAACTGCAATTGCCCGTCGCCTACCTGACCTGCAACTTCACCCGCCCGGTGGGCGAGCGGCCGGCGCTGCTGACCCACGACGAGGTCACTACCCTGTTCCACGAGTTCGGCCATGGGCTGCACCACATGCTGACCCGGCAGACGGTAGCCGACGTCTCCGGCATCAACGGTGTGGCGTGGGACGCGGTGGAACTGCCCAGCCAGTTCATGGAGAACTACTGCTGGGAGCGTGAAGGACTCGACCTGATCGCCGGCCATGTCGACAGCGGCGAGGCACTGCCCGCCGAGCTGCTGGAGCGCCTGCAGGCGGCCAAGAACTTCCAGTCGGCCATGGGCCTGGTGCGCCAGCTCGAATTCTCGCTGTTCGATCTGCGTCTGCATCACGAGCTGGCCGCCCCCACGGCCGCCGACGTGCAGGCACTGCTCGACGAAGTGCGCAGCGCCGTGTCGGTGGTGCCCAAGGCCGACTTCAACCGCTTCCAGAACGGCTTCAGCCATATCTTCGCCGGCGGCTATGCGGCGGGCTACTACAGCTACAAGTGGGCCGAGGTGCTCTCTGCCGACGCCTGGAGCGCCTTCGAGGAGGCCGGCATCTTCGACGCCGAGACCGGCCAGCGCTTCCGCAGCGAAATTCTCGAACAGGGCGGCGCCCGTGATGCCGCGGAGCTGTTCCGCGCCTTCCGCGGCCGCGAGCCCAGCGTCGAACCGCTGCTGCGTCACAGCGGCATTCGTGCCGCCTGACAGCACGGGCACGGCACGCTATCGTAGCCACACCGTCGCCGGCACTCGCCGGCGGCCCTTGCTCATGGAGGCAACATGGCCGTTCAGAAACGCTTCATCGCCGGCGCCGTCTGCCCCCGCTGTGCCGAGATGGACAAGATCCGCGCCTGGGAGCAGAGCGGCATACGCTATCGCGACTGCGTCAACTGCGACTTCTTCGAACAGGCCCCCATCGAGGAAGAGACGGCGGCCGAGCTCGAGACCCGCGTCAATCGCGAGCGTGAGGAGCAGCGCCGCAATGCCATCCAGACGGTGAGGATTCTCGACCCCGGGAGCCGCTGAGCGTGACAGGCCCGGGCACCAGCGATGCCGGGCAGCACAGGAGCGGACGCCGTCGCCTGGAGCTGCTCGGCCTGGCTGTCGCCGCCGCTCTGCTGCTGTCGCGCCCCGACCTGGCCACGCTGGCCGCCGGTCTGGGACTGTTCCTGTGGGGCATGACCCACCTGGAAGAGGCCATCAAGCGGCTTTCAGGTGGCACGCTCGACCGCTGGCTGCATGCCGCCACGCGCCACCCCGGGCGTGCGATTGGCGTCGGCGCCCTGGCCACTGCCGTGGTCCAGTCCAGCTCATTGATCACCCTGCTGGCGATGTCCTTCGTCAGCGCCGGTCTGGTCGCCCTGCCCGGCGCCATCGCCCTGCTGTTCGGTGCCAACCTGGGAACGACCACCGGCGCCTGGCTGATCGCCTCGCTCGGTCTGCGCTTCGACCTGGCCCACTATGCCATGCCGCTGCTCGCCCTCGGCCTGCTCGGCCGTTACCGCCTCAGCGGTCCGCCGGCCGGTATCGCCGCGCTGCTGCTGGGCATCGGCCTGCTGTTCCTCGGCATCGACTTCATGAAGCTCGGCTTCGAAGCCTGGCAGGATGGCCTGCGCCTCGACGGCCTGGCGGGCGACCGGCTGTGGCACTGGCCGCTGTTCGTGGCGATCGGCATCGTCGCCACCGTGGTCATGCAGTCGAGCCACGCCACGCTGCTGCTCACCCTGACGGCCCTGGCCTCGGGGCAGCTGCCCTACCTGCCGGCCCTGGCCATCGCCATCGGCGCCAACATCGGGACCACGGTCACCGCCATACTGGGCGCGCTTTCCGCCGGTGTCGCGGCACGCCGCCTGGCCGGGGCGCATGTGGTCTTCAATCTGGTCACCGCCGTGGTCGCCCTGGCGCTGCTGGTGCCGCTGGCCTGGCTGGTGGACGCCCTTGCCGAACTGGTGGGATTGGCGGCTACGGCCTGGCCGCTGAAGCTGGCCCTGTTCCATACCCTGTTCAACCTGCTCGGTATCGTGCTGATGCTGCCCTGGATCCCGCAGCTGGCCGGCTTGCTCGAGCGCCGCTTTCCCGAACCCACTCGGCTGCCGCCGTCGCAGGCGCGCTACCTCGACAGTACCGCCCTCAATCATGCGGATACCGCCGTTGCCGCCATGGAACAGGAGTGTCGGCGCCTCGACCGGCGCGCCTATCATCTGCTGTGCAGCGCCATCCTGCTTCCCAGCGCCGAGGTGATCGGTCACCCGCCGGAGCGGCAAGCGGTGGCGGCCCGCATCGATCCCGACGCCTGGCCAGGCATCGATACCCGCTACCAGGAGCGCATCAAGCCACTGCTCACCGAGATTCTGGAATTCCAGGCACGCCTCGATGTGCCGCTGACAGACGCTCAACAGGCAAGGCTGGACGAGCTGCAGGAACGCTCACTGCGCATGGTGGAAGCGGTACGCCTGGGCGAGGTACTGCAGCGTAGCCTGCTGCGCCATGCCGCGCCGGCCAGCCCGCTGCGCGAGGCCCACGACGATCTGCGCCTGGCCATTGCCACCGGCCTCAATCGACTCGCCGAGGAGAAGGAGGCTACTGCCATTGCCACCCCCGTCGAGGAGATACGCCGCCACTGGCAGCATGAGCTGGCCCAGCGGTTGCGGGAGCATCGCCTCGATCCATGGCTCGCCTCGTCGTTGATGAACGACCTGCACCAAGCCAGCCGTCTGATCGCAACGCTCACCGAAACGTCCTGCGCCTCCCAGTGTGTGGATAACCACACACACATTACGTAACCAGTGCGAAATCCCAGCCAAACCTGATTTTCTTCGCCTCGACTTTCGTCGAATGAAAAAAAAGTAATATCTTGTTTTTACAAGCACTGCCTCTGCATGGCGCAGCAATTGCCTATACTCATGTGCGTTACAACGTATTTCATAAGGACCCACTTCAGGTGGGCTCCCATAACGACAAAGGCAAATCGGAGTACTCCCATGCGCTATACCGCCTCCAAACTGATCGCCACCTCCGTGCTCGGTGCGGCCCTGGTCGCCGCCGGCGCCCAGGCCCAAGATCGCAGCGACTGGCCCCGCAGCCTGACCGTAGGTACCGCCAGCCAGGGTGGCACCTACTACATCTACGGCTCCGGCTGGGCCAACATGGTGGGCGACGCCCTCGGCGTTTCCTTCGGCGCCGAAGTGACTGGCGGCCCCGTTCAGAACGCCACCCTGGTACAGATGGGCGAGCACGACTTCGGCATGGTGACCATGGGTCCGGCCTACGAGGCATGGACCGGCAACAGCGAGCTTGCCCCGGGCGTCGAGCATACCGACATTCGCGCCGTATTCCCGATGTACCAGACCACCTTGCAGATCGTTGCCCTGGCCGGCTCGGGCATCAGTTCCGTTGCCGATCTGGACGGTAAGACCGTGGGCGTCGGCCCGGCGGGCGGTACTTCGGACATGTACTATCCGCAGCTGTTCGAGAAGCTCGGCCTGAACGTCAGCACCCGCAACGGCGGTGCCGCCGACCAGGCAGGCCAGCTGCAGGACGGCCTGATCGATGCCTTCGCCTTCGCCGCGGGCGTGCCGATCTCTGCCTTCAACCAGCTCGAAGCCCAAGCCAACGTCAACATCTTCTCCTTCTCCGAGGAAGAGATGGAGCAGTTCCTGGGCGACTTCCCCGAGCTGAGCCCGGCCAGCATCCCGGCCTCCGTCTACAACAGCCTGGACGAAGACCTGCCGGCCGTTTCGATCTGGAACTTCGCCATCACCCATAAGGACATGCCGGAGTCGCTGGTCTACGAAGTGACCAAGACCGTGATGGAAAACAACGACCGCATGGTCCAGATCCATGGTGCCGCCAGCGAGACGGTGCCGGAGAACTTCGAGTACAACACCTTCCTGCCCTGGCATCCGGGTGCCGTACGCTGGTTCGAAGAGAACGGCTACGAGATCCCGGAGGACCTGCGCGGCTGATCGATACGCGCATCGACGCCGGCCTTCGGGCCGGCGTCAACGCCTTAACCCCCTAAGGCAACTGTAACCCCTCAAGGCATCCCGGCATGACCCACGAAACCCAACCCGAACAAGCCGCCTCGAAGATCGGCACCGAAGGTGTCGCCGACATCCCGATCGCCCACAACGAGCGCGTGCTTTCCGGCCTGCTCGGCCAGACGGTATTTGCCGCCTGTGTCCTCTTTACGGCCATGCATCTCTATGCACTCAACGTCTCGCCGATCGAGACCTGGGCGTTTCGCATCATTCACGTGGCCGGTGGCCTGGCCGTAGGCTTCGCCATCACCGCCGCCTATACCCTGGACCGCAGCCCGGGCGAAAGGCACATAGGCAAGGTCGAGTGGTTGGCCATGATTCCGGCCGTAGCCGCCATCGTCTATGCCGCCTTCGCCATCGGTTATGCCTGGTTCATCCGGGAAACCCAGGGCACGCCCCCTGCCGGCTGGGTGCTGGTGCACATGAGCTGGGCACTGACGATCGCCACCGGTATCGCCATGATCAGCAGCTGGATCTGGCGCGGTTCGAGCCGCTCCGTCCACTGGGCCGACGCCGTGCTGATCGTCGCTTCGATCATCGTCGCCGCCTACCTGCTGTTCGTGCTGCAGCGCTGGCGCATGGCCGCCGGCACACCGTTTGCCGGACAGACCGAGTTCCTCGTCTCGGCCATCGGGGTGGCCCTGATCATGGAGCTCACCCGTCGCGTGGCGGGGCTGGCGCTGATCGTCATCACCGCCGTGTTCCTGGTCTATGCCTTTGCCGGCCCATACCTGCCCGGCCTGCTGGAACACCGCGGCTACTCGCCGCAGCGCTTCTTCACCTACCTGTATACCGACAACGGTATCCTCGGCGCGACCACCGCGGTCTCGTCCACCTACATCATTCTGTTCATCACCTTCGCCGCCTTCCTGCAGGCCTCCCGCGTGGGTGACTATTTCGTCAACTTCGCCTTCGCCGCCGCCGGTCGCGCGCGTGGCGGCCCGGCCAAGGTGGCGGTGTTCGCTTCCGGCCTGATGGGCATGATCAACGGCACCTCTGCCGGCAACGTGGTGGCGACCGGCTCGCTGACCATTCCGCTGATGAAGAAGGTCGGCTACCACCCGCGCAGCGCCGGCGGCATCGAGGCCGCGGCTTCCACCGGCGGCCAGATCGTACCGCCGATCATGGGCGCGGGCGCCTTCATCATGGCCGAGATCACCGGCATCCCCTATACCGAAATCGCCATTGCCGCGCTGATTCCGGCCGCCCTGTACTTCCTCTCCATCTACCTGATGGTCGATCTGGAAGCCCGCCGCGGCGGCATGCAGGGTCTGCCCAAGGACCAGCTGCCGGTATTCCGCTCGATGGTCAAGCAGGTCTATCTGTTCCTGCCCATCATCATCCTGATCGGCACCCTGTTCATGGGTTACTCGGTGATTCGTGCCGGTACCCTGGCGATGGTCAGCGCCGCCGTGGTGTCCTGGTTCACGCCCCACTGGATGGGTCCCAAGGCGCTGCTCAACGCCCTCTCGCTGGGCGCACGCATGGCCATTCCGCTGATCGCGGTATGTGCCTGTGCCGGTATCATCGTCGGCGTCATCGCCCTGACCGGCGTCGGTGCCCGCTTCGCCTCCATGCTGCTGGGCATCGCCGATGCCAGCCATCTGCTGGCGCTGTTCTTCGCCATGTGTATCTCGATCCTGCTCGGCATGGGCATGCCGACCACGGCGGCCTATGCGGTAGCCGCCTCGGTGGTGGCACCGGGCCTGCAGCAGATCGGCATTCCGCCGCTGGTGGCGCACTTCTTCGTGTTCTACTACGCGGTGCTCTCGGCCATCACCCCACCGGTGGCGCTGGCCGGCTATGCTGCCGCCGCCATCTCGGGAACCGATCCGCTGAAGACGGCCATGACCTCCTTCAAGTTCGGCCTGGCCGCCTTCATCGTGCCCTTCATGTTCTTCTACAGCCCCGCGCTGCTGATGGACGGCACCTGGATGCAGATCCTGCGCGTGGCCCTCACCGCGGGTGTAGGGATCTACCTGCTGGCCGCTTCGGTGCAGGGCTGGTTCCTCAACGGTGGCGTCAACCTCGTGCAGCGCGTGTTGCTGCTGGCCGCCGCGCTGTCGATGATCGCCGGCGGCTGGATGACCGACCTGCTCGGCGTCGGCATCGGCGGGCTGGTGTTCGTGTGGCAGGCTGCCGCGCTGAAGGCCAAGCCCAAGGCCCTGACCTGATCCGGGATCGGGCGCAAGCCAAGGTGGCCTCGGCCACCTTGGCTTCACCGCCCACCTCACCGACAGGAGACACACCATGAGCACTGGACGGTTCCCAACGCTGTATCCGTTAGCCGCTGCCTGCGCCCTGCTGTTCGCGAGCGCCCCCACCCTGGCCGATGAGCGGGCCAATTGGCCGGAAGAAGTCCTGTTGGGCACCGCCTCCCTCGGCGGCACCTATCAGGTCTATGGCGACGGTCTGGTGACCCGCCTCATCGACGAACTCGGCATTGACGCCGTTTCCCAGGCGACCGGCGGGCCCTATCACAACATGACGCTGGTCCATACCGGCGAGGCGGAACTGGGCTTGGTCACCTTGGGTCCGGCCCGCGAACTCTGGGACGGAGAGGCCGAATTCGCCCCCGGCGAGGAGATGCGCGACGTGCGCGCGCTCTTCCCCATGTACCAGACCCCCTTCCACGTGGTGACGCTGGCCGGCTCGGGCATCGAGAGCATCGCCGACCTGAGCGGCAAGCGGGTCGGGGTCGGCCCCATGGGCGGTACCTGCGCCGCCTACTGGCCGCAGTTTCTGGAAGCGCTGGGCGTCGAGGACGTGCATCTGCAGTATGCCGACGCCAACCATCTGGCCGACTATCTGACCTCACGGCTCAGTGACGCCTTCGCCTTCTGCGCCGGTCTGCCGATCAGAGCCTTCGAGCGTCTCGAGCGGCGGCGTGACGTGCACATGTTCGGCCTGACGGAGCAAGAGCAGAGCACCCTGCTGGACACCTTCCCGGTGTCGGCCTTCGAGATTCCCGCCGATACCTATGCCTCGATGGACGCTCCCCACGCTTCGGTGTCGTTCTGGAATTTCGCCATTGGCCACAAGGACCTGCCGGAGAGCTTCGTCTATGAGCTGATGAAGCTGGTGCTGGACCACCCCGACGCCATGATGGAGATCCACCCCGCCGCCATCGAAACCCGGGCGGAGCACCTCGACAAGAATGGCGTGATCTGGTTCCACCCCGGGGCGGTGCGCTACTACGAGGAGCAAGGCCTTGAAGTGCCGGCCGAAATGCTGCCACCCGAAATGCGCCCGGATGAGGACGCAGACGACGAAGACGCCAGCGACACGGACGACTGACGCCATCCTCACTGACACCCAATCTCACTGACACCCAATGAAGCGGCCCCGCCAGATGGCGGGGCCGAGTCGTTCAAGGGCTAGGAAGCGCAAGCGATACCGCTCAGGACTCGACCACGCCGCAGGCCATACGGCCGCCGCCGCCACCGAGTTCCGGCTCGTCGGAGTAGGTGTCGCCGCCTTCGTGGATCATCAGGCTGCGGCCCTGAACGTCGTCGACGGTGAGCCGCGGCGCCAGCACCGGCAGATCCGCCTCGCCGTCTTCGTTGACGATCAGTACCGGCAGGTCGCCCAGGTGACCGTCGCCATAGGGGCCCTGGTGGCTATCGGTCTCCTCGGGATCGTAGTGGCCGCCCGCCTCGCCGGCAGCTTGCATGTTGCCGTCCTCGTCTTCCCCCGGCTCGCAGCTGGGGTTCTCGTGGACATGGAAACCGTACACGCCGGGCGGCATCTCGCGCAGATCGGGGATAAGCAACAAGCCGTGGTCGGTATCTTCGAGCGTGATGGTGCCGATGGAATCCTCGATGCCATCGGCACTCACCCAGTTGATCTCGACTTCGTGGCCTTCCTGGGCCTGGGCTTGTCCCATTCCAGCGGCTAGCAGCAGGGAGGCGAAAGCGACTCCCGAAAGGTTGGCATGGCGCATCTAGCGACCTCCTGTTCCTGATTCCATGGACATGCAGGAAACAGGCTAGTCGCAGATGCGCCCCAGCGCCAAAGCGATGGACTCAAGCCAGGTTGTCGAGGATGCGCAGGCAGGGCTCCGCCTGGTTGAGGGTATAGAAGTGCAGACCGGGTGCACCGCCGTCGAGCAGGCGCTGACAAAGCCGCGACACCACCTCGGTGCCGAAGGCCGCGATGGCCTCGCTGTCGTCACCGTAGGCCTCGAGCTGCTTGCGGATCCAGCGTGGAATCTCGGCACCGCAGGCATCGGAGAAACGGGCCAGCTTGGTGTAATTGGTGATCGGCATGATGCCGGGTACGATCGGCGCCTCGACGCCGAGGGCCTGGGCGCGCTCGACGAAGTGGAAGTAAGCCTCGGCGGTGAAGAAGTATTGGGTGATGGCGAGATTGGCCCCGGCCTTCACCTTGCGCGCGAAGTTCTCCAGGTCGCGCTCGAAGCTCGGCGCCTGCGGGTGGGATTCCGGATAGGCCGCCACGGCGATCTCGAAGTGATCGCCGGTCTCCTCACGGATGAACTCCACCAGCTCGTTGGCGTAGCGCAGCTCGCCGATGCCGCCCATGCCCGAGGGCAGATCGCCACGCAGCGCCACCAGGCTGTCGATGCCCTCCTCGCGGTACTGCGCGAGCAGGTCGCGCAATTGAGCCTTCTCGCTGCCGATGCAGGAGAGGTGCGGCGCGGTGGTGATGCCGGACTCGCGCACGCTTCTCACGGTACTGAGCGTGCGTCCCTGGGTCGAACCGCCGGCGCCATAGGTGACCGAGAAGAAACGCGGGCCCCGCTCGGCCAGGGCGTCGCGCACCCCTATCAGCTTCTCGCGTCCCGCCTCGGTGTTGGGAGGAAAGAACTCGAAACTGATGCCTAGCGGATATGAGCTGCTCATGAAAATCTCTCTGGTTTGCCGGGAGCGATGCGAATCCCTGCATTCTGCCGTCCGGCCGGACGCCTGACCAATGAAAAGTTTCACGCTGCTACATGAGCTTTCGTCATATAGAACCGGACGATTAGAACCGTTCGGTCTGATTGACTCACGTGGCAGGCGGGCCTCGGCTGCAAAAGCTCAAACTTCGCTAACAAATCTTCGCCCATGCCACGTTGACCCAGGCTCACGCGACAACGACGCTGAGTAGAGAGAAAGGCGACCGGCCCGGTACGGACACCGGGTTACCCATTCGATGAGGAGAACCCCATGACACAGGAACTGATCACCGGCACCGCCGTCTTCGACGACGAGGGCAAGCAGGTCGGCAAGGTGGCGGATACCAGTGACGTGGACAAGGTCGGCATCATCACCGAGACGGGCAGCCGCTTCTGGGTGCCTACGGCAATGCTCACCCATCGCGACCAGCGCTGGATGCTGGAGCCTGGTTATACCGAGATATCGCCGGCCGAGGCAAAAACGCAGCAGGCGGAGCGCGAACTGGACGAGGCCAACGCCGAGACCTTTCCGGCCAGCGACCCGCCCTCCTTCACCATGGGTGACGAGGGCAAGGGCGGCTGAGTCGGGGCCAGAATGCATGGCCAGAATGCATGGAGAGCAGAGCAGGAGATTTGACATGGAGAAATCACGTCAAAACCGGGAAGGTGGGCAAAGCACGCAGATGGACGAGACAAGGGGCGAGTCGTTGCGCGAGGGGGCTCGGCGGCTGACCGAGCGCGACGCTCCCGACGCCCACGATCCCAACGCCAACCCCAGCGACGGTGCCGGCCGCAAGGGCGGGCGCTCGCCCGACCAGGCCGAGGTCTACCGTCCGGATGCCAACGTCGACGACCAGAAGCACAGCGCCAGGAAGCCCGGGATCGATACGCGGCGTGAGACGACCCCGGTAGGCGGCGCTCAGGTGGCGTCTGACAAGACCTCGCACAAGGAGAACATCGACGACCAGGCCGAGCGGGCCAGATCGAGCCGCCGCAACGGCTGATTTCGCTACCGCTGAGCGGGGCGATCATACATGGCTGACAGCCGTCCCGCCGCCAGGCATCATATCGCCTTTCGGCGATGGAATGGCGCGCGATGATCGACCCCGGAGCCCTGCTCGGCCCCCTCTGGACCCTTCTGGCCTTCGTCGGCCTCGGCTGGCTGGCGGCACGGCGGCTGGCCATCGATCCACGCCCCATCGCCACGCTGCTGATCTACCTGATTGCCCCGGTCACCTTCTTTCGCGGCCTGCTGCTGGGCGGCCCCACGCCCCACTATCTGCTGCTGACCCTGGCGCTGTTCCTGCTGGCAAGCTTGGTCGCCGCCGTCATCAATCCGCTGGCCAAGCGTTTCCTCTCGCCGCAGGAGAGCGCCCTGCTCGCCTTCTCCTCCGGCACCGGCAATACCGGCTACTTCGGCCTGCCCATCGCCATGATCCTGCTGCCGCCGGAAGGGGTAACGCTGTACCTGTTCTGTATCCTCGGCGTGACGCTCTACGAGTTCACGGTGGGCTTCTACCTCAGCGCCCGTGGCCAGTTCTCGGTGCGTCAGAGCCTGATCAAGATCGTACGCCTGCCCCTGATCTACGCCTTTCTCGCTGCGCTGCTGGTAAGCGGGCTCGGCTTGACGCTGCCGACCACGCTGATGGACAGCCTGGCCGTGTTTCCCTCCACCTACACCCTGCTCGGCATGATGATCATCGGCATGACCCTGGGGCGGGTTGCGATTCGCGAGATCGATCTGCGTTTCATGGCCGGCTGCGTGGCCATCCGCTACCTGCTGTGGCCCTGGCTAATGCTGGCGGTGGTGCTGCTGCTGCAGATGCTGATGACGCTGCCCGACGAGCTCGCCCTGGCGCTATTGCTGCTCGGCGTGGTGCCGATGGCGGCCAACGTAGTGGTGGTCGCCATGGAGCTCGGCATCAAGCCGGAAAAGGGCGCCCTGGCGGTGCTGGCCACCACGCTGGCCGCCCCGCTGCTGATCCCGCTCTACTTGCCGCTACTGATGCGCCTGGCCGGCCTGTAGAACGATTGGCCTTGAAGCCCGGCCCGGTAGAGCTAGCCTGAAGCAAGACACCTTCTGGAAGGAGGCCATCATGCATCGTCATGCATATTGGGCGCTCGCCATCGTCATGCTGCTGTTCCTCGCCCCCGCCCAGGCCCACCACGGCTGGGTCGGCGGCGAGACCATCGAGATCGAAGGCACCATCACCCAGGTGCGGCTGGGCAACCCCCACGGTGAAGTGCAGCTCGACGTGGACGGTGAAACCTGGACGGTCGAGGTCGGCCAGCCCTGGCGCAACGAACGCGCCGGGTTGGAAGAGGGCGACCTCGCCGAAGGCGTGGAGCTGCGCGTCTCGGGCGAACATGCCCGTGAACGAGTACTCAAGGCCGAGCAGCTGTGGATCGGCGACGAGCACTATGTGCTCTATCCCGGACGAATCTGACTCGGCGACGTGGAAGCCCTGCTGACATCGCTCGCCGATACCGCCCTGGCCGAATGGGTACGGCTCTCACGCTGGGGCTATGCGGCGATCAATGCCCTGCACGTGCTGGGCATCGCCTTGCTGATCGGCGCCATCGTCGCCCTCGACCTGCGTCTGCTGGGTTGGCGCAAGCGCTTGCCGCTGCATGAGCTGGGCCGGCTGCTGCAGCCGGTGGCGATCGCGGGGCTGCTGCTGGCAATGGTCACCGGGGTGCTGCTGTTTCTCGCCGACCCCAGCGGCTATGCCGCCATGCCGCTGTTCGTGCTCAAGCTGGCGCTGATCGCCCTGGCCATTGCCAATGCCCTGCTGCTCAACCTGGGGCCGGGGCTGGCACATGCCACGCCCCGACGGTTGCGCATGGCCGGCATTCTGTCGCTGCTGCTATGGCCGGCCGTGCTGTTGGCGGGCCGCATGCTCGCCTTCGTCGACGGCTGACGGTACGAGCTTCAGTGCGAAGCCATGGCGATGCACGCCTCGGCGCAGCGCCGGCAGGCCTCGGCACACTGCTGGCAGTGGTCGGCCTCGTGCTTGGCGCATTCGTCCGCACACGCCTTGCACACGTCGGCACACAGGCGGCAAAGCTGGTTGGCGTATTCGCTGTCCTGGGCCATGAAGGAAGCCGCCAGGCGGCAGATCTGCGCACACTGCATGTCCAGGCGGATGCACTCCGCCATCATCTTGACGTCGTCTTCCTGCAGGCAGGAAGTGGCGCAGCGATCGCAGTAGGCGGCACACACGTGGCAGGCTTCGATACATGACTTGTAGTGACCAAAATCCATCTCGTTCACTCCTCGGTCGTTGGCGGGCTCGTAGGCACCACACGCTGACGACGACAGCCCACGAGTACTGAGAAAACTAGCCCTCCCCGCCGCCCCCCACAAGCGGCCCTACATATCGTCACAGCTCGGACACAAGATTGCCGCCCGCGGGCGGCAATCGGACTTACATGACTTCACCCTCAATAGCGATAGGCGTCCGGCTTGTACGGCCCCGCCACCGGCACGCCGGTGTACTTGGCCTGCTGCTCGGTCATCTGCGTGAGCACCCCACCGAAGCCCTCGACCATGTAGCGGGCCACCTCCTCGTCGAGATGGCGCGGCAGCACGGTGACGGCCAGGCCGCCCTCTTTCTCGGCCGGCGGCAGGTCGGCAAAGCGCTGCTGATAGAGGTGGATCTGCGCCAGCACCTGGTTGGCGAAGGAGCCGTCCATCACCCGCGAGGGGTGCCCGGTGGCGTTGCCCAGGTTGACCAGGCGCCCCTCGGAGAGCAGCAGCAGGTAGTCGCTGCTGGCGGGGTCGAAATGGCCCGGCGTGCTGTCGCGATAGACCTTGTGCACCTGCGGCTTGACCTCCTCCCAGTGCCAGTGGCGGCGCATGTAGGCGGTATCGATCTCGTTGTCGAAATGGCCGATGTTGCACACCACCGCGCCGGGCTTGAGCGCCTCGAGCATGGCGGCGTCGCAGGCCTCGATGTTGCCGGTGGCGGTGACCACCAGATCGATGCGCGAGAGCAGCGCCCGATCCACGCTCTGCTTGCCGCGATTGATGCCGTCGACATAGGGCGAGACCACTTCGTAGCCATCCATGCACGCCTGCATGGCGCAGATCGGGTCGATCTCGGCGATCTTGACGATCATGCCCTCCTGGCGCAGCGAAGCCGCCGAGCCCTTGCCCACGTCGCCGTAGCCCACCACCAGCGCCTGCTTGCCCGCCAGCAGGTGGTCGAGGCCGCGCTTGATGGCGTCGTTGAGCGAGTGGCGACAGCCGTACTTGTTGTCGTTCTTCGACTTGGTCACGGCGTCGTTGACGTTGATCGCCGGCACCTTGAGCGTGCGGTCGCGCAGCATCTCCTGCAGGCGATGCACGCCGGTAGTGGTCTCCTCGGAGATGCCGTGGATGGCGTCGAGCAGCTCGGGGCGCTTGTCGTGCAGCAGCGCAGTGAGGTCGCCGCCGTCGTCGAGCACCATGTTGGGGGTCCAGCCGTCGGGCCCTTCCACGGTCTGCTCGATGCACCACCAGAACTCCTCTTCCGTCTCACCCTTCCAGGCGAACACCGGGATGCCGGCGGCGGCGATGGCGGCAGCAGCGTGATCCTGGGTCGAGAAGATGTTGCACGACGACCAGCGCACCGAAGCCCCCAGGTCGATCAGAGTCTCGATCAGTACTGCGGTCTGGATGGTCATGTGGATGCAGCCGGCGATGCGCGCCCCGGCCAGCGGCTGTTCATCGCGATACTTGGCGCGAATCTTCATCAGCGCCGGCATCTCGGTCTCGGCGATGCGGATCTCGCGCCGTCCCCAGTCGGCCAGGCTGATATCGGCAACCTTGAAGTCCTGCGCGGTTGCGGCGGAAACGGCGGGCTGGTTCATGCGTCACCTCTCTCGAGCGGAAAACGGTGCCCCTCACTATAGGCAGGGAACGCAGGCAGCGACAATCAACGCTCGCCTTCCCCTCGCTCATCGACACACTCGAACGGCACCGAAGGCGCCGCACGGAGCGGGGTGGCGATCCGCTGGAGCCAAGGCCAGCAAGAGCCCGTCACGGTGCCACCCCGGCAAGGATTAGAACTGCAGCCCCAGCGCAAAGCCGCCGAGCAGATAGCAGAACAGCGTGATCAACACGATCCCGATGATGTTGAGCACGACCCCGCCGCGCGCCATCTGGCCGATGCTGACCGCGCCGGTGCCGAACACGATGGCATTGGGTGGCGTGCCGACCGGCAGCATGAAGGCACAGGTCGCGGCGAAGGCCGCCGGGATCAGCAGCGTCATCGAGTCGGTGCCGATGCCTACCGCCACACCCCCGAGTACGGGAATGAAGGTCGCGGCCGTGGCCGTGTTGCTGGTCACTTCCGTGAGGAACAGCACGATGGTGGCCACGGCAGCCACCAGCAGCAGGATCGGCAGCACCCCAAGCCCGGTGATCTGCTGGCCGAACCAGCTGTCCAGGCCGGTACCTGCCACGGCGCCGGCAAGGCTCAGGCCACCGCCAAACAGCAGCAGCACCCCCCAGGGCAACCCGTCCTCGGCGTCCTTCCAGTTCAGCACCATCTCGTTGCGACCTCGCGCCGGCAGCACGAACAGCGCAATGCCGGCGGCAACGGCGATGGCGGTATCGTCGAGATTGCCCAGCGGCCCCAGCCACTGGCCCACCCCCGGGATGTTGCCGAGCACACCGGGCACGACCCACAGGAACGCGGCCGAACCGAACACCAGCAGTACCATCTTCTCGCCCTGGGTGAGCGAGCCGAGCTTGCGGGCCTCTCCTTCGATCATCTCCTGTCCGCCGGGAATCTCCTCGACCTTGAACGGGTAAAGCACCCGGGTCATCAGTACCCAGCCCACCAGGATGAAGGTGAAGGCCAGCGGCACGCCGAGCAGCATCCAGTCGAGAAAGCCGATGTTGCGGCCCAGCTCGTCGGCGGCGTAGCCGGCGACGATGGCGTTGGGCGGGCTGCCGAGCAGGGTGCCGAGGCCACCCATGCTGGCCGACCAGGCGATGGCCAGCAGCAGGCAGAGGCCGAAGCGCTTGATGTTCTCGTCGGCGATGAAGTCGACGTGGCCGGCCCGGTGATGGTCGTGGTCGGCGGTGACCGTCTCGGTGGATTCACCGCTGCGCTCCGCCACCAGGGCCAGCACGGAGAGCCCGATCGGCAGCATCATCAGGGTCGTCGCGGTGTTCGACACCCACATCGACAGGAACCCCGTGGCCAGCATCATGCCGAGCACGATCCGGTGCGGCGAGACCCCGACCCGGGCCAGGGTCAAGAGTGCGATGCGCCGGTGCAGGTTCCACTTCTCCATGGCGATGGCGATCAGGAAGCCACCGAGGAACAGAAACACGATGGAGCTGGCATAGGGCGCCGTGGCCTGGGCGACGGTACGCTCCGTCAGCATCGGAATCAGCACGATCGGCAGCAGGGCCGTGGCCGAGAGCGGAATCGCCTCGGTCATCCACCACACCGCCATCAGGGTGCCGATCGTCGCCACCCAGCGCGCATCCGGCGACAGCCCCTCGGCCTGGCCCATGGCGAGCCAGACGATCAGTGCCATCAGCAACCCGAAGGCGCGCAGCCCCCAGATCAATCTGGCGGAGCGCCCGCCGGCCTCTTCGCCTCCCGGTGCCTCGCCCTGTGTCTGCTCGTGGGGTTGCTTGTCCATTTGTCCGATCTCTCCATTACTTGCTTTTACAGTCCTGTTCCAGCGAGCGACCGCTGCCGGGCCTGGTGGCTCCGACAGCAGCCGCCCGCCGGCGTTCGCCTATCGCTTCTTCTGCGGCGGCAGATCGGTACACACCCCCTCGAACAATTCAGCAGCCATGCCGACCGATTCACCCAGGGTCGGGTGAGGATGGATGGTCTTGCCGATGTCGACCGGGTCGCAGCCCATCTCGATGGCCAGGCACAGTTCACCGATCAGATCCCCCGCCTGGGTGCCGACGATGGCGCCGCCGATGATGCGATGGGTCTCCTCGTCGAAGATCAGTTTGGTGAAGCCTTCGTCACGGCCGTTGGCAATGGCCCGACCGGAGGCTGCCCAGGGGAAGACCGCCTTGCCGTACTTGATGCCTTCGGCCTTGCACTCGGCCTCGGTCTTGCCGGCCCAGGCGACCTCCGGATCGGTGTAGGCCACCGAGGGGATCTGCCGGGCATCGAAGAAGCTCTTGTGGCCGGCAGCGGCTTCCGCCGCGACATGCGCTTCGTGCACCGCCTTGTGGGCCAGCATCGGCTGACCGACGATGTCGCCGATGGCGAAGATGTGCCCGACGTTGGTGCGCATCTGTTTGTCGGTGGCGATGAAACCACGTTCGTCGACCGCCACGCCAGCGTTCTCGGCGCCGATCTTGTGGCCATTGGGGCTGCGGCCGACCGCTTGCAGGATCATGTCGTAGAGCTGCGGCTCGGCGGGGGCGCCCTCGCCCTCGAAGCTGACCTTGAGGCCGTTCTTCTGGGCCTTCACGGCGGTGGTCCGGGTGTTGAGCATCACCTTGTCGAAACGCGGCTGATTGACCTTCTCCCACACCTTGACCAGGTCGCGGTCGGCGCCGGCCATCAGCCCATCGAGCATCTCGACCACGTCGATGCGCGTACCCAGGGTGGAGTAGACCGTGGCCATCTCCAGGCCGATGATGCCGCCGCCGATGACCAGCATGCGCTTGGGAATGGTGGTCAGCTTCAGCGCCCCGGTGGAGTCGACCACACGAGGGTCGTCGGGAATGAAGGGCAGCTTCACCGACTGCGAACCGGCGGCGATGATGCACTTGCCGAACTTGATCACCTGCTTGGCGCCGGTCGGCTCCTGGCCGTCGCCGCCGGTGAGGGCGACTTCCAGGTGATGCGGGTCGAGGAAGGTCCCGACCCCGCGCACGACCTCCACCTTGCGCGCCTTGGCCATGCCGGCCAGGCCCCCGGTGAGCTTGTCGACCACCTTCTCCTTCCAGCCGCGCAGCTTGTCGAGATCGATCTTCGGCTTGCCGAAGGCGATGCCGTGATCGGCCATGGCATTGGCCGCATCGGTGACCGCCGCCACATGCAGCAGCGCCTTGGAGGGGATGCAGCCGACGTTCAGACACACCCCGCCGAGGGTGGCATAGCGCTCCACCAGCACGGTCTTCATCCCCAGATCGGCGGCCCGGAAGGCGGCCGAGTAGCCGCCCGGCCCGGCGCCGAGCACCAGCATCGCGCACTCGAGGTCGGCGCCGCCGGCATAGTTGGCCGCCTTCGGCGCGGGCGTGACGGGCGCCGGCTGGCCTGCTACCTGCGCGGGCGCGGCTGCGTGGGCCGAACCTTCCGCCTCCAGCATCAGGATCGGCGAGCCTTGCGAGACCTTGTCGCCCACCGTCACCAGCACCTCGGCGACCCTGCCCGCCTTGGGCGCCGGCACGTCCATGGCGGCCTTGTCGGACTCCAGGGTGATCAGCGAATCCTCGGCGCGGATCGTATCGCCGGGGCGCACCAGCACTTCGATCACCGGGACGTCACCGAAATCGCCGATGTCCGGCACCCGCACCTCTTCCAGCGCACCGCCGCCATAACCACCCCCGGCATCGCCGGGTGCCGGTGAACCGACGCCCCTCTCGTGGACCACCGGCTGCGGTTCGTGGTCCATCACCCGGGAGCCCGCCTCGGCCGGCTCCAGCATCAGGATGAGCGAACCCTCGGAGACCCTGTCGCCCTCCTTGACCCTGAGCGCTGCGACCGTACCCGACACCGGAGAGGGCACGTCCATGGAGGCCTTGTCGGTCTCCAGGGTGATCAGCGGGGTGTCGATGTCGATGGCATCGCCCGGCTTGACCAGCACCTCGATGATCTCGACGTCTTTGAAGTCGCCGATATCGGGCACCTTGACTTCGATTGCATTGGCCATGTCGTCGACTCCTCACATGATGATGCGCCGCATGTCGGCGAGCAGGTTGGCGAAATGGACGTTGAAGCGGGCCGCGGCGGCGCCGTCGATCACCCGGTGGTCCCAGGAGAGCGACAGCGGCAGCATGTAGCGCCACTCCGAGTGCTTGCCGTCCGGCGAAACCTGCTTCCAGAAGGAGCGACACACGCCCATGATGGCCACCTCGGGGGCATTGATGATGGGCGTGAAATAGAGCCCGCCGATGCCGCCGAGGGAGGAGATGGTGAAACAGCCGCCCTGCATCTGATCGGGCTTGAGCTTGCCGTCGCGGGCCAGCTTGGCCAGCGTCCCCATTTCCTGGGCGATTTCGACCACGCCCTTCTTGTCCGCGTCGCGGATCACCGGCACCACCAGGCCGTTAGGCGTGTCGGCGGCGAAGCCGATATGGTAGTAGCGCTTGAGGATCAGCTGGTCGCCGTCGAGCGAGGCATTGAACTCGGGGAACTGCTTCAAGGTCGCGACCGCGGCCTTGATCATGAACGCCAGCATGCTGACCCGTACGCCCGACTTCTCGTTGTCCTTGTTGAACTGCACCCGGAAGGCTTCCAGCTCGGTGATGTCAGCCTCGTCGTGGTTGGTGACGTGGGGAATCTGCACCCAGTTGCGATGCAGGTTGGCGCCGGAGATCTTCTTGATGCGCGACAGCGGCTGGGTCTCCACCGGGCCGAACTTGCTGAAGTCCACCTGGGGCCAGGGCAGCAGATCCAGACCGCCGCCGCCGGACGCGGCCGCTGCTGTGGATTGCGCCGCCGGGGCGCCGCCCTTGGCGAAGTTACGGATGTCCTCCTGGGTGACCCGCCCCTTGAGGCCGGTCGCCGGCACGCGGGTCAGGTCCACCTCCAGCTCGCGGGCCAGGCGGCGCGCAGAGGGGCTGGCGTGAACCCGGCTGAAATCCACCAGCGGCCCGCTCGGCGCTGCGCCAGCGGAAGCCGTCGGAGCCGCAGCCACAGCCGGAGCAGGGGCCGCCACCGGCGGCCCCTGCTGCCCTTCGCTGCCGCCGGGCGCCGCGGGCTTTTCATCCGCCCCGCCCGCGGCAGCCGCTTCGCTCTCCAGCAGCAGCACCAGGCTGCCCTCGGAGACCGTGTCGCCGAGCTTGACCTTGAGCTCCTTGACCGTGCCCGCCGCTGGCGCCGGCACGTCCATCGAAGCCTTGTCCGATTCCACGGTGATCAGCGGGTCCTCGACCTGGATCCGGTCGCCGGCCTGGACGTGGATTTCGATGATCGGGACATCGGTGTAATCGCCGATGTCCGGTACCTTGATCTCTTGAATGGCCACTTTTTGTTCTCCTTCAGCCCAGAGGGCGTCTACAAAAGGACTGCACTCGCCTTCGTTCGTCTGTTTTGAAAACGCCCTCTAGGCGTACAGGGGGTTGGGCTTTTCAGGGTCGATGCCGTACTTGGCGATGGCGTCGCGCACCTTGCCGCTCTTGAACTTGCCCTCGTCGACCAGAGCCTGTAGCGCGGCCAGGACGACGTAGTGCCGATCCACCTCGAAATGGCGGCGCAGGGCCTCGCGGCTGTCGGAACGACCGAAGCCGTCGGTACCCAGCACCTCGTAGCGCTGCGGCACGAAGGGCCGGATCTGTTCGGCGAACATGCGGATGTAGTCGGTCGAGGCGATCACCGGCCCTTCGGTGCCTTCCAGGCACTGCTCGACATAGCTCTTGCGCGGTGTCTCGCCGGGGTGCAGCCGGTTCCAGCGCTTGACCGCATGGCCGTCGCGGGCCAGCTCGTTGAAGCTCGGGCAGCTCCAGACGTCGGCCGCCACGCCCCAGTCGTCGCGCAGCAGCTCCGCCGCGGCAATCACCTCGTTGAGGATGCTGCCGCAGCCCAGCAGCTGCACCCGCGGCGCCTTGGCCTTGCCCTTGGCCTGGCTGAACCGGTACATGCCCTTGATGATGCCCTCTTCGGCACCTTCGGGCAGCGCCGGATGGCGGTAGTTCTCGTTCATGGTGGTGATGTAGTAGAAGACGTCCTGCTGCTCTTCGTACATGCGCTTGAGGCCGTCGCGCACGATCACCGCCACTTCGTAGTGGAAGGTCGGGTCATAGGCCATGCAGTTGGGGATGAACTGGGCGAACAGCTGACTGTGGCCGTCCTGGTGCTGCAGCCCTTCGCCGTTCAGGGTGGTGCGCCCCGAGGTCCCGCCGATCAGGAACCCTCGCGCCAGCATGTCGCCGGCCGCCCAGGCCAGGTCGCCAACGCGCTGGAAGCCGAACATGGAGTAGTAGATGTAGAACGGGATCATGGTGACCCCGTGATTGCTGTACGAGGTGGCGGCAGCGATCCACGACGACATGGCCCCGTCCTCGTTGATGCCCTCCTGCAGGATCTGGCCCTTCTGGTCCTCGCGGTAGGGCATGATCTCCTCGGCGTCCATGGGCACGTACTTCTGCCCTTCCGGCGCGTAGATGCCGATCTGCCGGAACATGCCCTCCATGCCGAAGGTGCGCGATTCGTCGGCGACGATCGGGGTCAGCCGCGGCCCCAGGGTCTTGTCCCGGGCCAGGGAGACCATGATGCGCACCATGGCCATGGTGGTGGACATGGTACGCTCGCCGGTGTCCGCCAGCACCTGCTTGAACATCTCCAGGGGCGGCGCTTCGAGTCGGTCGCCGTTGCGCTGACGCTGAGGCAGATAGCCCCCCAGCGCCTGACGCTGGGCGTGCAGGAACTGCATTTCGGCGCTCTCCGCCGGCGGCTTGATGAAGGCCGCCGCAGTGACCTGCTCGTCGCTGAAGGGCAGGTCGAAGCGTTTCTGGAAGTAGCGCAGGTTGTCCTCACCCAGCTTCTTCTTCTGGTGGGTGATGTTCTGCCCCTCACCGCCCTCGCCCATGCCGTAGCCCTTGACGGTCTTCATCAGCAGCACCGAGGGCTTGTCCTTGGTGTTGACCGCGGCGTGATAGGCGG
Organism: Billgrantia desiderata; assembly: GCF_900108215.1. Taxonomy (NCBI): domain Bacteria; kingdom Pseudomonadati; phylum Pseudomonadota; class Gammaproteobacteria; order Oceanospirillales; family Halomonadaceae; genus Billgrantia; species Billgrantia desiderata. Next base: position 36,071 of record NZ_FNVC01000028.1, read on the forward strand.
CGTAGACCTTCTGCGGATCGTGGCCGCCGCGGATCAGCTTGTAGTAGATGTCGTCGTCCGACATGTGGGCGACCATCTCCTTGAGCTCCGGGTACTTGCCGAAGAAGTGCTCGCGGATGTAGCCGCCGCCCTTGACCTTGAAGTTCTGGTATTCGCCGTCGACGCACTCCTCCATGCGCTGGCGCAGCAGCCCCTTGGTGTCCTTGGCCAGCAGCTCGTCCCAGCCCGAGCCCCACAGGCACTTGATGACGTTCCAGCCCGCGCCGCGGAAGTTGCCCTCCAGCTCCTGGACGATCTTGCCGTTGCCCCGCACCGGACCGTCCAGGCGCTGCAGGTTGCAGTTGATCACGAAGATCAGGTTGTCCAGCTTCTCACGGCTGGCCAGGGCGATGGCCCCCTGGGACTGGGGCTCGTCCATCTCGCCGTCGCCGAGGAAGGCCCACACCTTGCGCCCCTCGGTATCGGCCAGCCCGCGGTTCTGGAGGTACTTCATGAAGCGGGCCTGATAGATGGCCATGATCGGCCCCAGCCCCATGGAGACGGTGGAGACCTGCCAGAAGTCCGGCATCAGATAGGGATGGGGATAGGAGGAGATACCCTTGCCGTCCACCTCCAGGCGGAAGTTCTCCAGTTGCTCCTCGGAGAGCCGCCCTTCCAGGAACGCCCGCGCATAGATACCCGGAGCGCAGTGCCCCTGCACGTAGATGATGTCGCCGCCGTGGCCGTTGCTGGGGGCCTGCCAGAAATGGTTGAAACCCACCTCGTACATCACTGCCGAAGACTGGTAGCTGGCGATATGCCCGCCGGGTTCGGCGGGTTTCTTGTTGGCGCGCACCACCATGGCCATGGCGTTCCAGCGCAGATAGGCGATCAGCCGCTGCAGCAGCGCCGCGTCGCCGGGCAGCTTGGCCTCCTTGTGGGGCGGGATGGTGTTCACATAGGGCGTGCGGGTGGTGTCCGGCGCCTCGGCGCCGGTGCGGTAGGCTTCTTCCACCGCCTTGTGCAGCAGATAGGTGGCCCGCTCGGGGCCCACCCGTTCCACCACCACATCGACGGCTTCCTGCCACTCCCGGGTTTCCTGGGGATCGAAGTCGTTGTAGTCATCGAAAGCCATGGGGCGTCTCCCTTGATCGTTGGCTCGGGCTTGTTGTTGTTGGCAATCGCTGTCAGCGATGGGTCTGCGCCTCGACCACGGCGAAAGCGCTCATGTTGGCGATGCCCCTTGCGGTCACCGTGCGGTTGAGCACATGCACCGGCTTGGCGGCCCCCAGCAGGATGGGCCCCACCGACACGCCGTTGCCCAGCACCTTCAGCGCGGTGAAGGCGATGTTCGCCGCGTCTAGGTTGGGCATGATCAGCAGGTTGGCCTCACCCTCGAGCAGCGAACCGGGCAGGATGCGTCCGCGTACGCCCATGGAGAGCGCCGAGTCGGCCTGCATCTCGCCATCCACCACCAGATCCGGGTCGCGTTCGCGGATCAGCGCCAGCGCGTCACGCATCTTCACGGCGCTGACGAAGTCTGAGCTGCCGAAGTTGGAGTGGGAGACCAGGGCGGCCCGGGGGGTGATGCCGAAACGGCGCACCTGCTCCGCGGCCAGCAGGGTGATCTCGGCGATCTGGCTGGCGTCGGGGTCGTAGTTGACGAAGGGATCGGCAATGAACAGCGTGGCCCGCTCGAGGATCAGCAGCTGCAGGGCGGCGGGCGTGCTGACGCCCTCGCGCAGGCCGATGACGTCCAGCACCAGATCCAGGTGTTCGTGGTAGGTGCCCACGGGGCCGGCGATCACGGCATCCACCTCGCCCCGGCGCAGCAGCAGCGAGGCCAGGATGGTGGAGCGGCTGCGCACGCGCTTTTCGGCGGCCTCGGGATGCACGCCTCGTCGCCCCATCAGTTGGTGGTACTCGCTGGCCAGGGTGGAGCAGTCAGGATAGTCCCGCGCGTCGATCAACTCGAAATCGACGCCGGCCCTCACCGGCAGGCCCAGCTCCTCGATGCGCGCCTCGATGATCTTACGGCGGCCGATCAGCACGGGCTTGGCATAGTGCTGGCTGACGCAGACCTCCATGGCACGCAGCACGCGCTCGTCTTCGCCTTCGGCGTAGAGCAGGCGCAGCGGGTTCTGCCGGGCCCGCTCGAACACCGGCTCCATCACGTTGCCGGAGCGGTATACCAGGCGCGACAGCGAACGGGCATAGGCCTCCAGGTCGGCGATGGGCCGGGTGGCTACACCGCTGTCCATGGCGGCCTTGGCCACTGCCGGCGGGATGGTGTCGATCAGACGCGGGTCGAAGGGTTTGGGCAGGATGTAGTCCGGGCCGAAGGTCAGCGCCTGGCCGCCATAGGCCACCGCCACCGTTTCCGGCACCGTGGTGGTCGCCATGTCGGCAATGGCCTTGACGGTGGCCAGCTTCATCTCCTCGTTGATCGTGGTGGCGCCGCAGTCCAGCGCGCCGCGGAAGATGAACGGGAAGCACAGCACGTTGTTGACCTGGTTGGGGTAGTCCGAGCGTCCGGTCGCGATCACCGCATCCGGGCGTATCGCCTTGGCCTCCTCCGGCATGATCTCGGGGATGGGGTTGGCCATGGCCAGGATCAGCGGACGGTCGGCCATGGTGGCCACCATCTCCGGCTTGAGCGCGCCCCCGGCCGAGAGACCGAAGAACACGTCAGCCCCCTCGATGGCATCGGCCAGGGTACGGGCCTCGGTGGCCGCCGCGTAACGCGCCTTGTAGGGATCCATGTCGTCGGTGCGCTCGGTGTGGACCACGCCGCTGCGGTCGCAGACCAGGATGTTCTCCCGACGCACCCCCAGGGAGACCGCCAGGTCCAGGCAGGCCAGGGCCGCAGAGCCCGCGCCGTTGCACACCAGACGGATGTCGCCGAGCTCCTTGCCCACCACCCGCAGGCCGTTGAGCAGAGCGGCCCCCGCCACGATGGCGGTACCGTGCTGGTCGTCGTGAAAGACCGGGATCTTCATCCGCTCGCGCAGCCGACGCTCGATCTCGAAGCACTCCGGCGCCTTGATGTCTTCCAGGTTGATGCCGCCGAAGGTCGCCTCCAGACCGGCGATGATCTCGATCAGCTTGTCCGGGTCGCGCTCCTCGATCTCGATGTCGAACACATCCACGTCGGCGAACTTCTTGAACAGCACGGCCTTGCCTTCCATCACCGGCTTGGAGGCCAGGGCGCCGATGGCGCCTAGCCCCAGTACCGCCGTGCCGTTACTGACCACGGCTACCAGGTTGCCGCGGGCGGTGTACTCGGCAGCCTGCAGAGGGTCGCGCTCTATCTCCTCACAGGCCGCTGCCACACCGGGAGAATAGGCCAAAGACAGATCCCGCTGGCTGGCCATCGGCTTGGTTGCCTGGATCGCCAGCTTGCCGGGGCGGGGAAACCGATGGTATTGCAAGGCGCTGTCGCGCAAATCGTCTGCCATGTGCTTCGCCTCTTCTCGCTTTCACTTTTCGCGGCGATAGAGGTGTCGATGATCGCGTTGCCGACCGCCTTCCCGAACTGGTGACAGGCCGGTTCCGCTGGCCACACCACAATTCCCTCTACGCCGCACTCAGCTCGTCATGCCTTGCCCACTTGTCATTGTAGGAGCCGCGCGTCTCATGGGGCGCAGTCTGCGTTCAGCAACCAATGCGCCTAAATAAGTGAAAGAAAAGGCTTTCAATCGCTTAGCGAATCAGCATGCGACCTTGGTCGCAACGACAGCAGCCCGGATTTGACTGAAAATGTGCACAACCGGCGAATTCGGCATACGAATTTCCGCACAGCAACGGAAGCGACTGCCTTGCCTACGAATTATTCTCGCGAAAGGGACCGGTAGCGGTAGCAGACGCTCCATATGTCGTGCGCATTTCCACACGGCCAGCTTGCGCCCGCCTCTTATGCTCGCGCCCCTTGTGCTCCCCACCATAGCAACAGGCCCCGCGGCGAAGCCGGCGGGGCCTGTCATTGCGTGCCTAGGGCGAGTGCTTACAAGCCGGCGGCCTGACGCAGCGCTGCGGCGCGGTCGGTGCGTTCCCAGGGGAAGGCGGTGAAGGTCTCGGTGTGCTCCTGGCCGTTGGTATCGGTCCAGTGGTAGCTGGTCTCGAAGGGCTCACGGCCGAAGTGGCCATAGGCCGCGGTGAGCTGGTACATCGGGTGCAGCAGGTCGAGCATGCGGGTAATGGCGAAGGGGCGCAGGTCGAAGTGCTCACGCACCAGCTCGATGATGCGCGCCTCGTCCACCTTGCCGGTACCGAAAGTGTTGATCGACACCGAGGTGGGCTCGGCCACGCCGATGGCGTAGGAGACCTGGATCTCGCAGCGGTCGGCGAGCCCGGCAGCGACGATGTTCTTGGCCACGTAGCGCCCGGCGTAGGCGGCGCTGCGGTCGACCTTGGAGGGGTCCTTGCCGGAGAAGGCACCGCCGCCGTGGCGCGCCATGCCGCCGTAGGTGTCGACGATGATCTTGCGCCCGGTGAGGCCGCAGTCGCCCACCGGGCCACCGATGACGAACTTGCCGGTGGGATTGATGTGGTACTTGGTCGACTCGGTCAGCCACTCTGCCGGGATCACCTCCTCGATGATCTCGCGCTTGACCATGTGCCGCAGCTCCTCCTGGTCGATCTCCGGCGCGTGCTGGGTCGACAGCACCACCGCCTCGACGCCGCAAGGCATGCCCGTGGCGTCGTAGCGGAAGGTGACCTGACTCTTGGCATCCGGGCGCAGCCACGGCAGCAGACCGTGCTTGCGCAGCTCGGCCTGACGCTCCACCAAGCGGTGGGCGTAGTGGATCGGCGCCGGCATGAAGGTGTCGGTCTCGTTGGTGGCGTAGCCGAACATCAGGCCCTGGTCTCCCGCCCCCTGGTCCTCCGGCTTGCTGCGATCGACGCCCTGGGCGATGTCCACGCTCTGCTTGCCGATCAGGTTGAGCACGCCGCAGGTCTCGCCGTCGAAGCCGACCTCCGAGGAGGTGTAGCCGATCTCGATGATCACCTTGCGCACCAGCTCTTCCAGGTCGACCCAAGCCGAGGTGGTGATCTCGCCGGCGACGATGGCCACGCCGGTCTTGACCAGCGTCTCGCAGGCCACCCGGGCATGCTTGTCGCGGGCGATGATGGCATCCAGCACCGCATCGGAGATCTGATCGGCGATCTTGTCCGGATGTCCCTCGGAGACGGATTCGGAGGTGAACAGGGAGTATTCGCTCATGCGTGTCGACCCTTCTATGTATCGGCAGGCTTTAGTATCGGCAAGCGCCAGCATCGGTAAGCGCAAGTATCGGCAAGGCGCGGCGGTGGCGTCGAAGCGGAGTGACGACACCGCATGCTGCATGATGCTTGGCTTCCTGCCTGGCGAGCATGCAGCGCTGTGAGCACCCGAGTTTACATGCTGCCACCCGGGCTGGCACCCGTCATTTGATGACCGGCGGCAAGTCGGCGACAATAGGCGGCCGAATTCGACCGCGCCGTGCCTTCCTGCGGCGCCCAGCCAGAACGCTATCGGCAGGCCCGGCAGGCCGCCGTTGACTTGCCCCATTCTGCCGCAGGCGAGGAGCTTACCCAAATGCCATCCCGTTTCGAACTGGCCAACGCCATTCGCGCCCTGTCCATGGATGCCGTCCAGAAGGCGAAATCCGGTCACCCCGGCGCGCCCATGGGCATGGCCGACATCGCCGAAGTGCTGTGGAACGACTACCTCAAGCACAACCCCGACGACCCGAAATGGCCCGACCGCGACCGCTTCGTGCTCTCCAACGGTCACGGCTCGATGCTGCTCTACTCGCTGCTGCACCTGACCGGCTACGACCTGGAGCTCGAGCAGCTGCGCAACTTCCGCCAGTTGCATTCCAAGACCGCCGGCCACCCCGAGTTCGGCTACGCCCCGGGCGTGGAAACCACTACCGGCCCGCTGGGGCAGGGCCTGGCCAATGCCGTGGGCATGGCGATCGCCGAGAAGACGCTGGCGGCGCAGTTCAACCGCCCCGGCCACACCATCGTCGACCACCAGACCTACTGCTTCGCCGGTGACGGCTGCATGATGGAAGGCATCTCCCACGAGGTGTGCTCGCTGGCCGGCACCCTGGGCCTGGGTAAGCTCACGGTGTTCTACGACGACAACGGCATTTCCATCGACGGCGAGGTCGAGGGCTGGTTCACCGACGACACCGCCAAGCGCTTCGAGGCCTACGGCTGGCACGTGGTACCCAACGTCGACGGTCACAATCCCGAAGAGATCAAGGCTGCCATCGAGCTGGCCCGCAGCCACGAGGAGAAGCCGAGCCTGATCATCTGCAAGACGGTGATCGGCTTCGGTGCCCCCAACAAGCAGGGCAAGGAGGAGTGCCACGGCGCTCCGCTGGGCGACGAGGAAGTGGCCGCCGCGCGCAAGCAGCTCGACTGGCCCCACGCGCCGTTCCACATTCCCGAGCCCGTCTACCAAGGCTGGGACGCCCGCGAGCGCGGCAAGTCGCAGCAGGACGACTGGCAGGCCCGCTTCGCCCGTTATCGTGACGAGCATCCCGAACTGGCCAAGGAGTTCAGCCGCCGCAACCAGTGCAAGCTGCCGACGGAGATCACCAGCGAAGCCTTCATCGAGAAGATGCAGCAGCAGGGCGAGACCATCGCCACGCGCAAGGCCTCGCTGCTGTGCCTCAACGAGCTCGGCCCGCAGCTGCCCGAGCTGCTCGGCGGCAGCGCCGACCTGGCGCCCTCCAACCTGACCTTCTGGAGCGGCGCCAAGCCCATCTCCCGCGAGAACCCGGGCGGCAACTACCTGCACTACGGCGTGCGCGAGTTCGGCATGGGCGCGATCATGAACGGCATCGTGCTCCACGGTGGCTTCATCCCCTATGGCGCCACCTTCCTGATCTTCATGGAGTACATGCGCAACTCGGTGCGCATGGCGGCACTGATGGGCAAGCGCGCCATCTACGTGTTCACCCACGACTCCATCGGCCTGGGCGAAGACGGTCCCACCCACCAGCCGATCGAGCAGCTGACCAACCTGCGCAGCACGCCCAACCTGTGCACCTGGCGCCCCTGCGACGCGGTGGAGACCGCCGCTGCCTGGGACGCCGCGATCAAGCGCAACTCTGGCCCCACCGCCCTGGTGCTGTCGCGTCAGAACCTGCCGCACCAGCAGCGCAGCAAGCAGCAGCTGGCCGAGATCCAGCGCGGCGCCTACGTACTCAAGGATTGCCAAGGCACCCCCGAGCTGATCCTGATCGCCACCGGCTCCGAGGTGGCGCTGGCCATGGAAGCCGCCACCGAGCTGGAGAGCCAGGGCCGCGCGGTGCGTGTGGTCTCGATGCCCTCGGCCTACCGCTTCGACGGTCAGGACGCCGAGTACCGCGAGAAGGTGCTGCCGCGCGCGGTGACCAAGCGCCTCGCCATCGAGGCCGGCCACGCCGACTACTGGTACAAGTACGTGGGCCTCGACGGCCGCGTGATCGGCATGACCACCTACGGCGAGTCCGCCCCGGCGGATGACCTGTTCAAGCACTTCGGCTTCACCAAGGAGAACGTGGTGAAGCAGGCCAAGGAGCTGCTGGGCTGACAGGCTCACCGCTAACGGCATGAAGGCGGCATGAAGATAGGGCACGACCTGACGGTCGTGCCCTTTACGTTGCCCGTTTGCCTGAGAGTGCTTGTCTGAGTGCTCAGGCCACCGTCACACTCTGGTCGAGATAGACGTCCTGAATGGCGTGGAGCAGCTCGACCCCCTCGCTCATGGGCTTCTGGAACGCCTTGCGTCCGGAGATCAGGCCCATGCCGCCGGCGCGCTTGTTGATCACCGCAGTGCGCACCGCCTCACCCAGATCGGAGTGGCCCTTGGAGCCGCCGCCGGAGTTGATCAGCCCGGCACGGCCCATGTAGCAGCAGGCCACCTGGTAGCGGGCCAGATCGATGGGATGTTCCGAGGTCAGCTCGCCGTAGACCTTGGCGTGGGTATGGCCGAAGCCGATGTCCTGATAGCCGCCGTTGGTCTCGGGCAGCTTCTGCTTGACGATGTCGGCCTTGAGGGTCGCCGCCAGATGGTTGGCCTGGCCGGTGAGATCGGCCGCCACGTGGTAGTCCTTGCCCTCGTGCTTGAAGGCAGGATTGCGCAGATAGGCCCATAGCACCGTGGCCATGCCGAGCTGGTGGGCGCGCTCGAAGGCCTCGCTGATCTCCATGATCTGGCGGCGGCTCTCGGGCGAACCGAAGTAGATGGTCGCCCCCACCGCCACGCAGCCCATGTCGTGGGCCTGCTCCACCTCGGCGAACAGGGTCTGGTCGTACATCGCCGGGTAGCTCAGCGTCTCGTTGTGGTTGAGCTTGAGCATCATCGGAATACGGTGGGCGTAGCGCCGCGCCACCGCCGAGAGCACACCCAGGGTGGAGGCCACGCCGTTGCAACCGCCCTCGATGGCGAGCTCGACGATGTTGGCCGGGTCGAAGTAGCGCGGATTGGGAGCGAACGAGGCGCCCGCCGAGTGCTCGATGCCCTGGTCCACCGGCAGCAGGCTGAGATAGCCGGTGCCGGCCAGGCGGCCATGGTCGAACATCGCCTGCAGGCTGCGCATCACCGCCGGGCTGCGGTCGCTGTCGGCCACGACGCGGCTGACGAAATCCGGCCCCGGCAGGTGCAGCTGTTCGCGGGGAAAACCACGGCAACGGTGATCGAGCAGGTATTCGGCGTCGTCACCCAGCAGTTGGGTAATGTCGGTCATGTCTTCCTCTCCATGGTGTCGTGAATCGCTATTCCCAGCGTAGTGAAAACCGTACCGAGCGTTGCCCCGGCTTGCAAACGGAAGCGCCCTTTCACAGGGAAAGGGCGCTTCGCATCAGGCGGCCTTTATCTCGATGCGCCGACTCCTGTGCCTCTCCTTCCTCGGCAGCCGCAGATGGAGCACGCCGTTTTCCAGGCGCGCCTCGATGGCGGCGGTATCGATCTCGTGACTGAGCGTGAAGCGCCGTTCATAACGCTGGGCCTGGGCTTCGGCATACGTTGCCGTCAGGCCCTCGGGCATGTCGATGCGAATCTCGCCCTCGATGCTGAGCAGATTGCCATCGACCTCCACGTTCAGCCCCTCGCGAGTGACCCCGGGCATGTCGGCTACAACGAACAGCGCATCGTTCTCCTCGTAGATATCCACCGGCGGCCGCATCGCCCGGCTACGCCGCTCGCGTGCCGGTACATTGGCCTGCGCCTCATGACGAGTGACTTCGTTCATGTTCATCACCTCCAACGCACTGACTTGACGCAATCGTGACATCGAAGCGACTCAAGCCGCCTGGATATCGATGCGACGCGGCTTGAGCTCCTCGCGCTTGGGCAGATGGATCTCGAACACACCGTCGTGGCAACGCGCCTCGGCACGCTCCACGTCGATACCTTCGGGCAGGCTGATGGCGCGTACGAATTCGCCATCGAAGCGCTCACGACGGAAGCAGGGGCGCTTGCGATCGCTCTCGTTCTCCCCCGGCAGGGCATCGCGCCGCCCACGCAGGGTCAGCACGTTATCCTGCACGCTGATGTCGAGATCGTCCTGGGCAAGGCCGGCGGCGAGCACGTACACGCGAACGGCATCGTCGGTGCGTCCGACGTTGATCATCGGGAAGCTGCCGCGCGGCACCGAGCGGATGTCCGCCGCGCCCTCCTGGAAGATCTCGTCGAGCCACGGGCGAAACCAGTCGAAGCCCGAGCCGATACCATTATCGAAACGCTTGAGATCTCCGAACATATCGAACACCTCCTACGCTTGGCAGGTCGTTGACAGGCAAGGTCATCCGAGCACGACACATGAGGCCGAAACCTGCTGTGCCGTATCGTTTCAATAGGGTCTCGGCGCGTTTTTTCAAGAGCTGCAACAGGCCTGACCTGCCCAAGTGGGGCCAACGACGGGAGCGCGGACGACAAGGGGAAAAAAAAGCCCAGATGCGCTAGAATCGCCGCTTTCCGTCGGCAAGAGCGAGTTTCCCGCCCCATGGCCCAGCGTATCGCCATCAACGGCTACGGTCGTATCGGTCAGTGTGTGCTGCGCGCACTGCTGGAGCGGCAGTTGAACCGCTCCGGCGCCCAGGCGCTGGAAGTGATAGCGATCAACGAGCTCTCCGACCTGGACACCATCGCCTACCTGACCCGCTACGACACCACCCACGGCCGTTTTCCCGGCCAGGTGGCAACCGACGGGAACCGGATGATCGTCGACGGTGCGCCGATCACCATCCTCACCGAGCCTGAGCCAAGCCGCCTGCCCTGGGCAGAGCTCGGCATCGACCTGGTGCTGGAGTGCTCGGGCAGCTTCAAGGATCGCGCCACCGCCGAGGCGCATCTTGCCGCCGGGGCCGGACGCCTGCTGTTCTCCCAACCCGCCGAGAGCGACGTCGACGCCACCATCGTGTGCGGCATCAACGACGCCGAGCTTACCGCCGAGCACCGCATCGTCTCGGCCGCATCGTGCACCACCAACTGTCTGGTGCCGGTGCTGACGGTGCTCGACCGGGCACTGGGCATCGAGCACGGCGTGACCACCACGGTGCACTCGGCGATGAACGACCAGCCGGTGATCGATGCCTACCACCAGACCGACCTGCGCCTGACGCGCTCGGCGATGCACTCCATCGTGCCCGTCGACACCAGCCTGGCGCGTGGCATCAACCGCCTGATGCCGCATCTGGCCGGGCGCTTCGAATGCCTGCACATGCGCGTGCCGACGATCAACGTCTCGGCCATGGACCTGTCGCTCTGCGTGCGCCGCGACACCACCGCCGCCGAGGTCAACGCCCTGCTGCGCGAGGCCAGCGACGGCCCCCTGGCCGGCCTGCTCGGCTACACCGAGGAGCCCATGGCCTCGATCGACTTCAACCATGACCCCCGCTCGGGTATCGTTGACGCCACTCAGACCCGGGTGGCGGGCAAGCGCCTGATCAAGCTGCTGTGCTGGTTCGACAACGAGTGGGGCTTCGCCAACCGCATGCTCGACGTCGCCCAGCGCCTGGCGGCGCTGCCCCCGGCGAGCCGCTGACCCGCTTCGGTTTCCCTCAATCAAGGAAAGGAAGACGCCCGATGAACGTGCTCAAGATGACCGACCTCGACCTGCGCGGAAAGCGAGTGCTGATCCGCGAGGACCTGAACGTACCCGTCAAGCACGGCAAGGTGACCAGCGACGCCCGTCTGCGGGCCAGCCTGCCGACCATCCAGGCAGCCACGCAAGCCGGTGCCAAGGTGATGCTGATGAGCCACCTAGGGCGCCCCACCGAAGGCGAACCGGCCGCGGAGTTCTCGCTGGCGCCGGTGGCCGAGCGCCTCGGCGAACTGCTCGGTCGCCCGGTGCGGCTGGTCGAGGACTATCTCGACACCGCCCAGGACCTGGCCGAAGGCGAGGTGGTGCTGCTCGAGAACGTACGCTTCAACGTCGGCGAGAAGAAGGACGACGAGACCCTCGCCCAGCAGTACGCCGCGCTGTGCGACATCTACGTGATGGACGCCTTCGGCACCGCCCACCGCGCCCAGGCCTCCACTCATGGAGTGGCACGCTTCGCCCCGCAGGCCTGCGCCGGCCCGCTGCTGGCCGCCGAACTCGACGCCCTGGAGAAGGCGCTGGCCACACCCAAGCGCCCCATGGTCGCCATCGTCGGCGGCTCCAAGGTCTCGACCAAGCTTGAGGTGCTCAACGCCCTCTCCGCCAAGTGCGACCAGCTCATCGTCGGCGGCGGCATCGCCAACACCTTCATCGCCGCGGCCGGTCACAACGTCGGCAAGTCGCTGTATGAAGCCGATTTGGTCGCCCAGGCCAAGGCACTGATGGCCAAGGTCGAGATCCCGCTGCCCACCGACGTGGTGGTGGCCACCGAGTTCTCCGATTCGGCCGAGGCCGTGGTCAAACCCGTCGACCAGGTAAGCGACGACGAGATGATCCTCGACATCGGCCCCGACACCGCCGGGCGGCTCGCCGGCCTGCTCAAGGATGCCGGCACCATCCTGTGGAACGGCCCGGTGGGCGTGTTCGAGATCGACCAGTTCGGCAAGGGTACCGAGGCGCTGTCGCGCGCCATCGCCGAGAGCAACGGCTTCTCCATCGCCGGCGGCGGCGACACCCTGGCCGCCATCGACAAGTACGACATCGCGCAGCAGGTCTCCTACATCTCCACCGGCGGCGGCGCCTTCCTCGAATACGTCGAGGGCAAGGTGCTGCCGGCAGTGAAGGCGCTGGAAGACGCTGCACACTGACCCGACCCGCCGCCGTCCGGCCATGCCGGGCGGCAGCCCCCAGTCCCCAGACAGATCGACAGAGAACAGGTGAGATCATGGCACTGATCAGCATGCGCCAGATGCTGGACCACGCCGCCGAGCGCGGCTACGGCATTCCGGCATTCAACGTCAACAACCTCGAGCAGATGCGCGCCATCATGGAAGCGGCCGATGCCACCGACTCCCCGGTGATCGTGCAGGCCTCCGCCGGCGCGCGGAAGTACGCTGGCGCGCCCTTCCTTCGCCATCTCATCCTGGCCGCAGTGGAGGAGTTCCCCCACATCCCGGTGGTGATGCACCAGGACCACGGCACCAGCCCGGCGGTGTGTCAGCGCTCGATCCAGCTCGGCTTCTCCTCGGTGATGATGGACGGCTCGCTGGGCGAGGACGGCAAGACGCCGATGGACTACGACTACAACGTCGACGTCACCCGTCGCACCGTCGAGATGGCCCACGCCTGCGGCGTCTCGGTGGAGGGCGAGCTGGGCTGTCTGGGCAGCCTGGAGACCGGCATGGCCGGCGAAGAGGACGGCATCGGCGCCGAGGGCGTGCTCTCCCACGACCAGCTGCTGACCGACCCGGAAGAGGCCGCCGCGTTCGTCAAGGCGACCCAGGTCGACGCCCTGGCCATCGCCATCGGCACCAGCCACGGCGCCTACAAGTTCACCAAGCCGCCCACCGGCGACACCCTGTCGATCCAGCGCATCAAGGAGATCCACGCCCGCATTCCCGACACCCATCTGGTGATGCACGGCTCCTCCTCGGTGCCCCAGGAGTGGCTCGCCGTGATCAACGAGTTCGGCGGCGAGATCCCCGAAACCTACGGCGTGCCGGTCGAGGAGATCGTCGAGGGCATCAAGTACGGCGTGCGCAAGGTCAACATCGACACCGACCTGCGTCTGGCCTCCACCGGCGCGGTGCGTCGCTTCCTGGCCAAGCACCCGGGCGAGTTCGACCCGCGCAAGTACCTCAAGGAAACCGTCACGGCCATGCGCGACATCTGCATCGCCCGCTACGAGGCCTTCGGCACCGCCGGCAACGCCAGCCGCATCAAGCCAATCAGCCTCGAAGCGATGTACGAGCGCTACGCCCGCGGCGAGCTGGATCCGAAGGTGAAGTGATCCCGCAGCGTCAGACAGAGGCGGCCCCGACGGGCCGCCTTTTCATTGCTCGTCGCCACGCAGCCCGGCAAGGCGGCAATGCCTGCCGCACAACCCAGGTTATTGCAGCGCAGCAACAGACCGGCGCATAGTCGCGGGAGTTACCCGCACAAGGATGCCCGGCATGAAGACGATGACTCCCTATTCGCTGGTTCCGCTCAACCCCGCCGCCATGATGGACGTATGGAAGCTTGGCCTCATGGCGCTGGAGCTCTGGTCGACGTCACTCTCCACCATCACCATGCGCCATGGGCTATGGCAGACCCAGTCTCCCACCAGCGCCCGCATGCTCCGGGAGAATCAGCGCATGGTGACCGAAAAGCTCGAGGCCGGCCTGGAAACCGGCTTCGAGATGCAGAAAGCCATGCTGCAGATGGCCTTTGGCCAGGGCAATCCCTGGTGGCACACCGGCCGGCGCGCCATGGCTCCCTACCATCGCCGCAGCAGCGCCAATTCGCGGCGGCTCGCCAGGCGACGCTGACCTTGCATGGCGGCCCAGGCCCTACCTACAGTGAAGGGGCAGCTTGCCAAGGAGAGGTCGACATGAAGTCACGCACGCTGACCGGAGGCATCCTGGCCGCAACGCTCGTCACCGCCTCGGCTTTCGCGGCGCCTGAGAACGCCGACACCGACGACCCGGCCCAGGTAGAAGGCATGCATCCGGAGGAATCGGAACAGCAGCTCGATGCAAGACCCGACCCCATCGATCAAGCCAGGGTGGAAGTCGGCGAGCAGGAGCCCTTCGGCCGCTACCTGACCAACCAGAACGGCAAGAGCCTCTACATGTTCGAGCAGGATGAACAAGGCGGCGAGTACTCGACCTGCTACGAGACCTGCGCCATTGCCTGGCCGCCCTACACCACCGAGGAACCGCCCGCCGCCGGCGAGCATGTCGATGCCGAGCGCCTGGGCACCATCGAACGTGACGACGGCACACGGCAGGTCACCTACGACGGCTGGCCGCTCTATTTCTTCGCCCGCGACGTCTATCCCGGCGATGCGCTCGGCCAGGGCATGGACCACATGGGCGGCCCCTGGTACCTGATCGCTCCCGATGGCGAGATCATCGAAGACGAGGGACCGGAACAGGCCGAGCCGGTGGAGCCGGGCAGCCCATGACCTGACCCTGCAAGGTGGGCGGCGGGCATGACCGTCCTTTACTTCGCCTGCTAAACTCTCCGGTCTTGTCCGAGACCGGAGTCCGCATGCCTGCCGCCGCCAAGTCCTTGCCCACCCCGCGCCAGTGGATTTCCCTCTTTGCCACGGGCGCGGTGACCCTGTTTCTGCTGCTGAGCCCCGAGCTGCCGTTGCTGGTGAGAGCCGGTGCGGTGATCGGGCTGTGCATCGGGCTGTGGGCGACCGGCTGGCTGCCGCAGTGGCTGACGGCGCTGGTGTTCTTCACCCTGTGTACCGTGGCCGGGGTGGCCTCGGCGGACATCGTCTTCGCCGGCTTCGGCTCGGCGGCGACCTGGCTGGTGTTCTCGGGCCTGATCATCGGGGCGGCGATTCAGTACACGGGGCTCGGCAATACGCTTGCCCGGGGGGTCGGCCCCTGGCTGGAGGGTTCCTATCGGCGCGCGCTGATCGGGGTGATTCTGCTGGGTCTGGCAATGGCCTTCTTCATGCCTTCCGGCATGGGGCGCATCCTGCTGATGGTGCCGATACTAACCACCCTGGCCGACCACCTGGGCTACGAACCCGGCGACAAGGGCCGTACCGGATTGATTCTCGGCGGCATGATGGGCACCTTCCTGCCCACCTACGCCATCCTGCCCGCCAACGTGCCCAATAACGTGCTGATGGGTGCCGCCGAGGCGGTACTGGGCACGCCGCCCAACTACAGCGAATATCTGCTGCTGCACTTCCCGGTGCTGGGGCTGCTCAAGACGCTGCTGCTGATCGCGGTGATGCTGTGGCTCTACCCGGCACGCGCGCCCAAGCAGAGCGACTCGGTTGCCGAGAGGCCCCATCTCTCACGCCCCGAACTCGGTTTGGCAGCGCTGCTCTCGGTGGCGGTACTGCTGTGGATGAGCGATGCCTGGCACGGCATCTCCCCGGCCTGGATCGGCATGCTGGTGGCGTTAGTCTGCCTGTTTCCCGGCAGCCGCCTGATGGGTGCCAATCCCCTGCAGTCGATCAGCTTCGACTCGTTTCTCTACGTCGCCGGCATCGTCAGTCTCGGTGCGTTGGCCTTTCATAGCGGCCTGGGGGAGCGCGTGGCTGGCAGCCTGCTCTCGGTGCTGCCGCTGCGCGAGGCCACCGATGCCGCCGCCTTCGGCATGCTCTCGGGGCTCGCCATGGTACTTGGCACACTGGTCACGCTACCGGGTATCCCCGCCATTCTGACTCCCATGGCGCCGGGGCTCGCCACCATCACCGGCTGGACGCCGGAGGCCGTCTACATGACTCAGGTGGTGGGGTTCTCCACGGTGCTGCTGCCCTACCAGGCGCCACCCTTGATCGTCGGCATCCTGGCGGCACGCATCTCGCTGCGCGAGACCGCCAGGCTGTGCCTGATCACGGCCCTGCTCAGCGTGCTGCTGCTATGGCCGCTTAATTATCTCTGGTGGGAATGGCTCGGCTGGATCTGACCGCCCTCACAAACGAGTCGCCCCCGGCATTGGCCGGGGGCGACAAGAGGGGAATTACCCGTTCAGGCGATTACCAATCCTGGTCGTCGTCCTCATCGGTTTCCCACTCTTCCTCTTCATCTTCGGTTTCCCACTCGTCGTCAGCGGTTTCCCACTCTTCCTCTTCGTTCTCCTCTTCCCACTCGTCAGCGTCCCACTCTTCCTCCTCGTTCTCGTACTCAATGCCGTCGATCACGGGAGCCTGGCCGCTAGTTTCCGGAGCGGTCTCTTCAGGGAAGGTATCCTGACCCTCTTGCTCTTCTTCATCAAAACCGGCCATGGCCAGCGGGCTGGCGCTCAGGCCAAAAGTGATACCGACGATACCGAGCTTCTTGAGGAATTCCTTGGACATCATGTTCGTACCTCCAGCGAAGTTTGAACTGCTTTCCTGAATGTTCGAAACCCCTGTGACAGTGATTCCGATCGGCCCTTTATATGAAGCGAGATGCAGGCCAACTTGCCAGATAATAAAATAAATTCTTAAAAATCAGCCAGATATAAAAATAAAGAGCATATCAATGCTCACCCGAGGCAGCCGAGGCGGTGGAGCAATATGTCACATGAGCATTGATTGACCATGTCAGGGCCGCTTAGCCCGACGCTCTCGATCAGTCAAAACTACGACATGCCGCCCGAGCTCATATGAGTTAAAAACAAAACCGCCCCCGGCAGTGCCGGGGGCGGTTCCGAGGAGGTTGATTTACTTCAACCTTCCGATGACGTCGCCATCATCCTTGACAGCGACTGCCCATCCCTGGGCGTCAGGCTTTACCAATCCTGGTCGTCATCATCCTCTTCCCATTCTTCCTCTTCGTTCTCTTCTTCCCACTCATCGTCGGCATCGAAGCCGTCGTCACCGTTGAAGCCAGTGTCACCTTCGGCCCCGGCACCGGCGCCTACACCGGTATCTGCACCGGTTTCACCGGCCCCGACACCTGCACCAGCATCTGTGCCAGCACCGGCCCCAGCTTCGCCTTCGCCAACACCCACATCAGCATCGGCACCCGCGCCAGTTCCAGCGCCAGCACCTGCATCTTCACCCGGCACGGTCTCTTGCGGCACCGCACCCTGGTCGTCCTCTTCGTCATGGAAATCGGCAAAGGCCAGCGGGCTGGCGCTCAGGCCAACAGTGATACCGACAATGCCGAGTTTCTTGAGAAATTCCTTGGACATCATGTTCGCACCTCCAAAGGAGTTGAACGTGAGTTTTCCTGTCGAAGCCGAAGCTTCACGTCATACCGGAGAGCTAGCGTACTCGTTTGCTGTGGCCCACCGGCATGTCCTGCTCGACCTGAAGGTTGCATGCACCGGGCCAGAGATACCGAAATTCAATTAAACATATTTTAAAAACAATGATTTACCAGGAGTTCAGCGGATGAAAAAGAGCCTGAAAAAGCGCCCCAGAGGTGGTGAGTTATGACACATGCGCCTGTTCTAGGCAGGCACACTTTCGGCAGGGGAAGGCTTCACTACCTGGCGCGTTGCAAGCGGCGACGCGATGTTACTCAAGGACTTGAATATGGCGCGCTTACGCGCAATACTTAGGAAACAGCGTTCGCAAACATGCGGCGGCCTAAACTTCTCGCTCCGCATGCCGATACAAGAGGTATCAAAGCTCGACAGTCACGAGACTGCGAAGGAAGTTCGGTATGATTCGCCCCTTTTGCCTGCTCTTCGATTGCGATGGCACGTTGGTGGACAGCGAACCCCTGCTGGCCGCCGAAATGGCTTCCAGCCTGACCCGGCTGGGGCTGCCCTTTCAGGCCAGCGACTACATCGGCGAATTTCGTGGCAGCCGCTTCCGCAACATCGTGGCGGCGCTCGAGGAGCGTTACGGCAGCGTCGATCCTCTGCACCTGGCCGAGACCGAAACCGAGATGCGCAGCAATCTCAATCGGCGCCTCGAGACCGAACTCACCGCCATCACCGGGGCTCGTGAAGCCCTCATGGCCTTGATCGACTATCCCTGCGGCGTGGTCTCCAACGGGCCCGAGAACAAGATCCGCACCTCCTTGAAAGCCATCGGCTTCGGCGACTTTTTCGGCTCGCACCTCTACAGCGCCTATACCGCCAACTGCTGGAAGCCCGACCCGCGTCTCTATCTGCATGCCGCCATGGCGATGGGCTTCGATGCCGAAGAGTGCATTGCGATCGACGATGCCCTGGTCGGCGTCAAGGCCGCGCTCGATGCCGGCATGACGGTAGTCCACTTGAATCGCTTCCCCGACGCCGAGGAGACCCCCGAAGGCGCCATCATGATCAGCAGCATGTATCAGCTGCCCACCGTGATCGAAAACCTGGCCCACTCCCGGGCACTGGAGAGCCGGCAGTTCGCCTACGCCCGCTGATCGACACCCGCGTTTGCGGCTTCTTGTCGCCGCTAACCGGCACCACCAAGCGGCACCCACCAGGCGTCATCCTCCCATAGGCAGACCCTTCCCAGGGACGTTATCATCGCCTCTCACCCATGCTGCCCAATGTCAGGAGCTCTCATGGCCTCACTGCAGGACCAGCTGCGCGGCCTGGTCTACTCCACCGAACACGGTGACATGTGCCCCGGCTGCCGCCAGCCTCAGGCCGGCTGCCGCTGTAGCGAACTCGCCGAGCAGGAGCGCCTCGCAGCGCTGGACGGCGTCGTCCGCATTCGCCGGGAGACCAGCGGTCGCAAGGGCAAGGGAGTCACCACCATCAGCGGCATTCCGCTGCCCGCCGCCGAGCTCAAGGCGCTGGCCAAGACACTCAAGAAACGCTGCGGCACCGGGGGCTCGCTACAGGACGGCATCATCGAGATCCAGGGCGATCATCGCGAGCTGTTGAAGGCCGAGCTCGAACGCCGAGGCTTTACCGTCAAGCTTGCCGGTGGCTGAACGAGGAGAGGACATGGCTGTTGCACGACATTCCCTACGCACCGCTCTGCGCCGTAACCGCATCGGCATCGCTGCGCTGACGCTGCTGATGCTGGCGGGCTGCGCCGGTACTCCCGAGTTCGCCGAGGTGGAGGTCCAGGTCGAGCCGCCGGGCGGCGTGGAGCTCGCCCAGGACGCCGAACTTCGCGTCTGGCTGAGCGATGCCGGGGGTACGCTGGCGGAAACCCGGGCGACGCCAAGCGGGGCCGGCCCCTGGCCTGCGGCACTGCGCTTCGACCAGCGCACTCTCGAGGCCGCCAGCGCGCCGCGCCTGGCCGCCGAGCTGCGCCAGCAGGGGCGCATCACCCACATCACACCGGAACCGGCGGAGATGCCGGCAAGCGGCCGAGGCCCGGTCAGCCTGCCGCTCGAGCCACGCCCGTAAACGCGAGCGCAGCGGCTTCGAGCACCGGCCCGATCGGCGCTTCGAGCTTGAGCGCATAAAGCGCATCGGCGCGGGTGCGACCGAGGTTGAGACAGGCGATCGGCAGGCCGGCCTCGCTGGCCTGCCGGGCGAAGCGGTAGCCGGAGTAGACCATCAGCGACGAGCCCACCACCAGCAGGGCCTCGGCGCCTTCGACCAGAGCCCGGGCGCGCTCGACGCGCTCTCGGGGCACGCTGTCACCGAAGAACACCACGTCGGGTTTCCAGATCCCTACCCCGCAGCGCGAGCAGCCGGGCACCTCGAAGGAGGAGAAATCGGTTTCGAGGGCGGCATCGCCATCGGGGCGCACTTCGGCCTCGTGCTCGAGCCAGTCGGGGTTGCGTTCGGCCAGCTCGGCATGCAGATCATGGCGCATGCGCAGCGCCCCGCAGTCCATGCAGCGCACCTGTTCGGCGCGTCCATGCAGGTCGATGACATGGCACGAGCCGGCCTTCTGATGCAGCCCATCGACGTTCTGGGTGATGACCCCGCGTACCACGCCGGCCTGTTCCAGGTGTGCCAGAGCACGATGGGCAGCGCCGGGGCGGGCACCGTGCAGGGTGCGAAAGCCCACCAGCGCACGCGCCCAATAGCGCTGCCTGGCGGCCGCACTGCCCATGAACTGCTGATGCTGCATGGGTGGCGCGCACTTCCACGCGCCTGCTTCATCCCTGTAAGCGGGAATGCCGCTGTCGGTGCTGACCCCGGCGCCGGTGAGCACCGCCAGGTTGGAATGACGCACCAGAAACTCGCGCAGGCGTTCGACCGCTTCTGTCCCGGCTGGCTGTCGTGTATCGTTCATCATCTATCCGTCATGCTGCGGCGCATACGCCTCTGTACCGAAGACATGGTACTGAAGACATGGTACTGAAGACATGGTACCGAAGATGGCTCCGGGCGCCTCAGGTTGTCTAGAATGTCACGCTCACGTGACTCCCATCGGCAAGGACGAACCCATGGCCTGGCTGGAATACCTGCTGCCACTCATCTTCCTCTTTCCGCTCGGGGCCATGGCCGTCATCGTCATCGCCTTGCGCAACCTGCACGATGCCCGGGTTCGCTCGCCGTTCAACGCCCGTCCTCTGAGAGAGCCCGGCCAGGCCCTGCGTAACCGGCTCGACCGTGCCTTTGCCACGCTGTTTCTCAACGGTGCCCTGGGGCCCATCCTGACCTTGGCGCCACTGGTCTACGGCATGGGCCGCATGCTCTTCGCCAGCCGCCAGAACTGGGTCGAATGGGCGCTGTACGGGGCGCTGAGCACGGTGCTGGTGCTGGTCTACTGCTTCCTGCTGATTCGCGACTTCCAGCACATCCGCCGCATCAAGCTGGGGCTGGCCTGCGATCTGGCCGTGGGCCAGGAGCTGGAGCGCCTGGTGAGCCCCGAGGCGCACCCCTACTTCGTCTTCCACGACGTGCCCACGGATACCGACATCATCGACCACGTCGCCATCACCCCTCACGGTGTCTTCGTGGTCGAGACCCGCGCCCGCACGCGGCCGTTCACCGCAGACGGACGCGAGATCAACGTCGTCACCGTCGAGCCCGAGCGGCTGCGCTTCCCGGGCTGGAGCGAGCATCGCCCCATCCTCAAGACTCTGCGCGCCTCGCACTGGCTGGCCGGCTGGCTGGAGCAGCGCTGCGGGCAACCGGTCCCGGTCATGGGCGTACTCACTCTGCCCGGCTGGGACATCACCTGTGCCGGCACCCCGGAGGGGCTGATGGTGGTCAGCGGCGAGTCGCTCTCTCAGCAGCTCAGCGAACGGCGCCTCGGCGAGCTCGACGACGAACTGCACGACAGGGTGATCGAGGCACTGATCGAACGTGCCGCCGAGCTGGACCGCAACCCGGGGCTGAGCGAACCCTCGATCTGAGCTTTGTTCACCTGCCCCCGGCTCAGTCCCCCCTGAGGCGTCCGCCCATTTCCTGGGCCAGGTCGACGGCGTAGTGGTCGGTCATGCCGCCGATGAAATCGAGCATGCGCCGGTAGCTGTCGTACAGCGGCCAGGAAGGGCGCGGGGTGTTCTCGCCGATCAGCGCCAGCACCCGCTGATGCTTGAAGCTCGATTGTCCGCTGAAGTGCAGCTCATGGGCGGCGCCGATGAAAGCCTCGAGCAGGATGCCCAGGGTGGTGTAGGCGCCGATCTCCAGCTTGGCCTTGCGCTCGTTCTGGAAGATGCGCTCGCGCGCCAGCTGCTTGGCGGCCGCCACCCCCCAGCCCAGGTCGGGATGGCAGAGCTCGAGCAGGTCGCTATTGAGCGTACCGTTGAGCAGCGCGTTCTCGTGCTCGACGAACACGGCCCCCACATCGTTGACGGCCCGCTCCATGGCGGCACCCCGCAGTGCGGCGATGCGCCGCCGCTGGGAGACGCCGTCGCGGGCCATGCGCGCATAGTCCGAGGGCGCATCTCCGGCGATCTGCAACAGCACCTCAGCGACCTCCTCGAAGCGCAGGATGCCCATCTCCAGGCCGTCCTCCAGGTCGAGCAGCGCGTAGCAGATATCGTCGGCCGCCTCCACCAGCCACGCCAGCGGATGGCGACACCAGCGCCCTTCGCCGCGGGGCAGCAGGCCCAGGCAGCGGGTCACGTCCTCAAGCAGCGGCCGCTCCGACTGGTAGCAGCCGAACTTGCCGGCGCTGCCGCCGTGCTCCACGGTCCAGGGGTACTTGAGCAGGGTGCCCAGGGTCGCCGCAGTGAGGCGCATGCCGCCGCGAAACTGGTTGTATTCGATCTGGGTGACGATGCGAAAGCCCTGGGCATTGCCCTCGTAGGTCAGCAGATCGGCGCGCTCGCGCTCGGAAAGCCCCTCCAGCAGCCCGCTGCCATCCGCCTCGGCGCGCTTGAACCAGTCGCGGATGGCGTATTCGCCGGCATGCCCGAAGGGCGGGTTGCCGATATCGTGTCCCAGGCAGGCGGCCTGCACGATCACGCCGAGATCGGCCGGCGTGATCCATTTTGGCAGCCGCTCGCGCAGCAGCTCGCCGACGATCATGCCCAGGCTGCGCCCCACGCAGCCCACCTCCAACGAGTGGGTCAGGCGGGTGTGAATATGGTCGTTGTCGGTCAACGGGTGGACCTGGGTCTTGCGCCCGAGCCGCCGAAACGAGCCGGAGAAGACGATGCGGTCATGGTCCTTGTGGAACGGGCTGCGCCCGATCTCGTCACGCCCGCTGGTGGGTTTGCCATGCAGCCGCGAGGGGTCGAGCAACTGCTGCCAATGCATCTGGGTCATGGGCTTCCTCCTGAAGCCTTCATTCTGGCACCGCCATGGGTGACATGGCCATCGTCGCCGTAAGCGCCTCGCTTGTCGCATAGCGCGGGGCTTGCCTAACTTGTCAGTACGTTCACCCGCACGAGAGGTCGACCACTCGACAAGGAGGCAGCATGGCACGCAAACCCGACGCAACCCGCCCCCAGCAGCCCGGCGACGAGGCACCGCCCGGCACACCCGGTACCGGAGAGAACGTATGCCCCAAGTGCAAGGGCGACGGCCGGATCGATGACGGCACCTGCCCCGAGTGCGGCGGTTCCGGTTATGTCATCGAGGGCATCGGTGGCGGCTGAGCGGCCCCACCAGGCACCCACACAAAAGAGGCCGAACTTCAGCGGTTCGGCCTCATTGCGTGAGCGCAGGCGACAGCAGCAGCCCAATCATGGCGCCAGCTCAGTAGTCGTAGTCGCTGCCTTTGATATAACCGCTGGTGTCGCGTTGGCGCACGGTGGTGGTCTGTAGACGAGGCCCCGGCGAGCGTGCCGGCGAAGGCAGCGCCATGGGACGAGCAGGCAGACCGTCACCGCGTGCCGCCGCTCCCCGGGCACGCTCCACCCCTTGCGGAAAGCCGCTACGCCCACTGTAGTCGGGTGTGCGTCCGGCCTGGTAGGCGTGCCGCCGGGTCTGGTCCTGAGCACAATACAGGCTTACCGCCGTGCTTGCCCCCACCGCCACCAGCGCCAGCTTGACGCTGCCGTGCTTGGGGTGGTCGCGGTCGGCCAGCAGCGCCAGCAGCGCCGCCAGATCCAGCGCATCGCCGGCACTGCGCGCCCACAACGCGGGCTTGGGATTGACGCTCAGCGCACCGATACCGGTGGCTACACCACGTGCGCCGCAAAGACGCACGATGGCTTCCGCCCCTTCCACGCCCAGCGCTCTTGTCACGCTGCGCGGCGCCAGCAGCTGGTAGAGACCCAGCCCGATGCCCAGCCAGCCGAGCCCACGTGCCAGCCTGTCGCTGGTCTGCAGCGAATGGCTCCGGTCGAGATTCATCTGTTCACCTCCATGTCGGTTTTCTGCATCCGGCGCACAAGCCGCTCAAGGCTTGAGTACCACCTTCACGCAGCCGTCCTGCTTGTCGCGAAAGGTGTTGTACATTTCGGGCCCTTGCTCCAGGCCGGCGCTGTGGGTGACCACGAAGGAAGGGTCGATCTGCCCCTCGTCGATCAGACCCAGCAGCTCGTCGGTCCAGCGCTTGACGTGGGTCTGACCGGTGCGCACGGTCAGACCCTTGTTCATCAGCGGCCCCATGGGCACCTTGTCGATCAAGCCGCCGTAGACGCCGGGGATCGACAGGATACCGCCGGGACGGCAGACGTAGATCATCTCGCGCAGCACGTGGGCGCGGTCGTTCTCCAGCATCATCGCCTGCTTGAAGCGGTCGTAGACCGAATCGAGGGAGCGCGGCACGTGAGACTCCAGCCCCACCGCATCGATGCACTTCTCCGGCCCCTTGCCCCGGGTCAGCTCCTGCAGGCGGGCGAGCACGCTCTCCTCGTCGAAGTCGATCGCGATCGCCCCGCCAGCCTCGGCCATGGCCAAGCGCTCGGGCACGTTGTCGATCACCACCACCTGCTCGGCACCCAGCAGCACGGCGCTGCGCACGCAGAACTGGCCAACGGGCCCGGCACCCCAGATGGCCACGGTATCGGTGGGCTCGATGTCACACTGCACCGCCGCCTGCCAGCCGGTGGGGAAGATATCGCCGAGGAACAGCACCTGCTCGTCGCTCAGGCTGTCGGGTACCTTGACGTGGGTGGTGTCGGCGAAGGGCACGCGCACGTACTCCGCCTGGCCGCCGGCATAGCCGCCGGTGAGATGCGAGTAGCCGAACAGGCCGGCCCCGGCATGGCCGAACACCTTGTCGGCCAGCGCCTTGTTGCGGTTGGAGCGCTCGCACAGGGAAAAATTGCCGCGCCGGCACTGCTCGCACTCGCCGCAGGTGATGGTGAAGGGCACCACGACGCGGTCGCCGACCTTGAGCTCGCGGGTCTCGTTGCCGACCTCCATCACCTCGCCCATGAACTCATGCCCCACCACATCGCCCGATTCCATGGCCGGAATGAAGTGGTGGAACAAGTGCAAGTCGGAGCCGCAGATGGCGCAGCTGCTGACATTGATGATGGCGTCGCGGGGATGTTCGATCTTCGGGTCGGGAACCGTTTCGTAGCGGATATCGTTCTTGCCGTGCCAACACAGCGCTTTCATGACTCTCTCCCTGTCTTTGACTGCCTGCGAAAGCGAATGACCTGAACTTCACCTTAGTTCAGCGGCGTCCGGCGACAGGTAAGGGAGTTTGGTAGCTCGGTTACGATCCTTTGCACACATGTGCAGGCCCGGCGCCCTGGCAAAGCACCGGGCGCTTGTCACCCGCAGTTGGTAACCGTTATCCACCACAGACTATCTTGCCCACCTCAGTCTTCCGCCAGTGAGGGCAACAGCGTCTTGAGCTTGCGCGTCAGTGTATTGCGCCCCCAGCCCAGCAGCTCGGCGGCTTCGCCCTTGCGCCCGCCGGTGTGTTTCAGCGCCGTCTCGATCAGGATGCGCTCGAAGTCCGGCACCGCCTCCTCCAGCAGATGGGTATGACCCGCCGCCAGGGCGCGGTCGGCCCAGTCGCGGAAGGCGGCGCGCCAGTCGCCGCTGGGGGCCTCGCCGCTCTCGCCCTGGCGCAGCTCCGGCGGCAGGTCTTCGACCAGGATCTCACGCCCCGAGGCCATCACCGTCAGCCAGCGACAGGTATTCTCCAACTGGCGCACGTTGCCGGGCCACGGCAGCCGGGTCAGGTGGGTCTCGGCATCCTTGGTCAGTACCTTGACGTCGGTGGCGAGCTCCTTGGCCGCCTCGGCCAGGAAGTGCCGCGCCAGGCGGGGAATGTCTTCGCGCCGCTCGGCGAGCTTGGGCAGATGGACACGAATCACGTTGAGGCGATGGAAGAGGTCCTCGCGAAAGCGACCGTCCTCCACCAGCGCCTCCAGGTTCTGGTGGGTGGCGGCAATGATGCGCACGTCGACCTTGACCGGGGTATGGCCGCCGACGCGATAGAACTCGCCGTCGGCCAGCACCCGCAGCAGCCGCGTCTGGGTCTCGGCCGGCATGTCGCCGATCTCGTCGAGGAACAGCGTGCCGCCGTTGGCCTGCTCGAAGCGCCCCTGGCGCTGCGCGGTGGCGCCGGTGAAGGCCCCCTTCTCGTGGCCGAACAGCTCGGACTCGATCAGATCGCGCGGGATGGCGGCCATGTTCAGGGCGATGAACGGGTGGGCCGCGCGCGGGCTGTGCTGATGCAGGGCACGGGCCACCCGCTCCTTGCCGGTGCCCGACTCGCCGTTGATCAGCACGGTGATGTGCGAGTGCGACAAGCGGCCGATGGCGCGAAACACCTCCTGCATGGCCGGCGCCTCGCCGATGATCTCGGCGTTCAGCCCTTCGGGTACGCTCACCGGCCGCTTGCGCTCGCGGGCATGGGCCACCGCGCGGCGCACCAGGGCCAACGCCTCGTCGACGTCGAAGGGCTTGGGCAGGTATTCGAAGGCACCGCCCTGGTAGGAGGCCACGGCGCTGTCGAGGTCGGAGTGGGCCGTCATGACGATGACCGGCAGATCGGGATGCACCTCGCGGATCCGCGACATCAGGTCCAGGCCGTCGATGCCCGGCATGCGGATATCGGTGACCAGCACGTCGGGGGGATCGTCGAGAAGACGGCTGAGCGCCATATCGGCCCGGTCGATGCACTCGACCTCGAGGTCGGGCTGAGCCAGGGCGCGCTCCAGCACCCAGCGAATGGCGCGGTCGTCGTCGACCACCGCGACACGTGCGACATCAGTCATGGCGCTTCTCCAGTGGAATAAGCAGACGAAACTCGGTATGACCGGGGCGGGACTCGCATTCGATCAGTCCTTGATGCTGATGCAGAATGCCCTGGGCAATGGACAATCCCAGTCCACTGCCGTCGGCGCGCCCCGATACCATGGGGTAGAAAAGGGTTTCCTGCAGGGCTTCGGGAACACCGGGGCCGTTGTCGATCAAGGCCACCTCGCAGACCAGGCGATGACGCTCGGCGCCCAGGGTGAACTGGCGGCGGGCGCGGGTACGCAGCAGCAGGCTGGGCGCTGCGGTACCGGCCTCGGTCATGGCTTCCACTGCGTTGCGCGCCACGTTGAGCACCGCCTGGATCATCTGCGCCTCGTCGCCGGGAAAGTCCGGCAGGCTGGGGTCGTAGTCGCGCTCGATGCTCACCCCCGGTGTCTCGGCGGAAAGCAGCGTACGCACCCGCTCCAGCACCTTGTGCACGTTGAGCGGCTCGTGACGCAGCAGCTTGTTCGGCCCCAGCATGCTGTCGACCAGGTCGCGCAGGCGGTCGACCTCCTCGACGATGATATGGGTGAATTCCCGCAGGGCGGGGTCGTCAAGGTCGCGCTCCAGCAGTTGAGCGGCGCCACGGATGCCACCCAGCGGGTTCTTCACCTCGTGGGCCAGCCCCCGCGACAGCACCTTGATCGCCTCCTGACGGTTGAGAAGGGCCTCCTCGCGGGATATCCGCAGCAGCCGGTCGCGCGGCTCCATCTCCACCAGCAGCTCGGCCGCGGAGAGCGGCGTGACCGTGTAGTCGATGGTCACCACGGCGCCGCCCAGCAGCGCCAGGCGCACTTCGCGCTGGGTAAAGGGATGCTGGTCGTCCCGCGCCTTGGCCAGCACCTCGCCCATGCCGTCGTCTTCGACCAGCAGTGCCGCCAGGCTGTGGCCCTTGACCCGCCCCAGGCTGACTGCCAGCAGGGCCTCGGCCGCCGGATTCATCCAGCTCAACTGCAGCTCGTCGTCCAGCAGCAGCACCGCCGTGGTGAGGTGTTCCATCAGGCGTCGATACATTTTCGACCTTTTCTCGCAAAATGAAGGGGGACTGAGCGCAGCGCTTGCATCGTCATGGCGCATGCCCGGCTCATCGCCGAAGCGGCATCTCCCCTGGGCGTCACCGGCCCCTACACAAGAAGCAAGCAAGAAGTGCGCCAACCCTTATAAGAGCGCTATAGCGCCGTTTCGGGGCGGATGTCGCGTCCGCCTATGCACCATAATGGTGCGCTCAGAGAGAAAGCGCCAGCGAAGAAAGCGCACGCCTCATCCATCATGGTGCGAACCCACCCTATATCGGGGCAGCCTGTTGGAAAGCGAGGCAGCAGAAGGAACTCAGCCGTCGCTTCCCGGCAGAGTGGCGCTGGAGCGCTGCACGTAGAGCGAGACCGGCGCCGTGCGGTGGCGTATCTGCCCCTGAGCGTCGAGCAGCTCGGCCTGCAACACGTATTCGCCGCGAGACAGATTGGTCAGCATGAAGGCACTGGTATGCATGGCGGTCTGGCTCACCTGGCCATCGACCAGCAGCCTTACGCGATGGTCGGGACGCAGCGCCGGCACAATGGCCAGTTCGACCTGCAGATTGCCGGCGTAGCTGGCAGGCAGGTCGCCCCCGTGCTCGGGCGAGCGAATGCGGAAGGTGTCGTAGGGCATGAAGGGCTGGCCCGGCGACTGGCCCGCCCGCGGGGTGGCTCCCTCAGCCCGTGGCGGCTCGGCCCGGCGCCCCTCGGTGCGCGAAGGGATCACGGTCACCGGTGCCAGCTGGACCGGCTCGCCGCCGCGGTTGGGGTCGTCGGTGAAGATCACATTGCCCTGGGCATCGGTGGTGCGATAGATGGTCGTGGCCTGTGCCGAATGCGCCATCAGCACTCCCAGCAGGCACGGCACGATCAGCTTGAGCATGGGTCGCTCCCCCTTGGCTGTTCCGCAGCGCACCTGCCGGCCGAACCCGGGCATGGGCGGGTCGGAATCGGGCGCGCGTAACGGAACGTTCCGCCTAGTGTACGAATCGGGTAGGGGCCGGGGTCACCCCCGGCGCCCTCCCACACCACCGTACGTACGGTTCCGTATACGGCGGTTCATGAAGAACGGTTAAGCCCTCTTACCGTATCCAGTACCGAGATCAGGCCCAGCCCGTCGAACCGCTTCCGCGGCAGGGCCTGATTCATGTGCGAGGCACCCGCATTCCACCAGGCTCCTCGCCCATTCCCCGCTGATTTCCAGGCACGGTATGCGTCCAGGCCTAGCGCCAGAAGCTTCCGGCGCCGGGTCGTCGGGCGCTTCCACTGCCGCCAGATCACACAGCGTAATCGGCGACGTGTCCATTGATCCAGCGCTTCCAGCGGGCGTTTCAC
>NZ_FNVC01000046.1:0-6804 GCF_900108215.1 Billgrantia desiderata
CCCCTGGCCCTGGGTGGCGCGCACCGCCTGACACAGGTTGGTCTTGCCCGAGCGGCAGAACTTGCACTTGCCGCACTCGGCGGTATACAGCGGAATGACGTGATCGCCGGGCTTGAGGCTGGTCACCCCTTCGCCCACTGCCTCGACGATGCCGGCGCCCTCATGACCCAGCACCGAGGGGAACAGCCCTTCGGGGTCGGCGCCGGAGAGGGTGAAGGCGTCGGTGTGGCACACGCTGGTGGCCTTGATCCGTACCAGCACCTCACCGGCCCTGGGATCCTGGACGTCGATCTCGGTGAGTTCGAGGGGCTTGCCCGCTTCCAGCGCAACGGCGGCACGCGACTTCATACCTTTCTCCTGATGGTTTGGCGATCCAGTGTGTAACGATCCCTATCAGTCTAGGTGCGTCAGGCGCTATGATGATACTGAAACAGCGACACAACATTATTCCTGCTGTGCAATAATTCACGGTGCACTCATGGCTCATTGGGACGGTATCGAAGCCTTCGTGGAAGTGGTCAAGCTGGGCACCTTTGCCGCCGCGGCCCGCCAGCTTCATGTCTCGAACTCGCATATCAGCCGCCAGGTGGCCCAGCTCGAACAGGAGCTGGGGTTGCCGCTGCTCTACCGCACCACGCGTCAGATCCACCTGACCGATGCCGGCGAGCGCTACTATGCTCGCTGCCGTGAGCTGCTGGACGGCTTCCGCGAAGCCGAAGCCGCCCTGCAGAGCCTGCAGGAAAAGCCTCACGGCGTCCTTCAGCTCAGCTGCGCCACCGCCTTTGGCGAGCGCTTCATCGCCCCTCTGGTCAACGACTTCCTGAGCCTTCATCCCCAGCTCGAGATGCGCCTGCACCTGACCAACCGTCAGGTGGACGTGATCGAC
Source organism: Billgrantia desiderata (assembly GCF_900108215.1). Lineage (NCBI taxonomy): Bacteria > Pseudomonadati > Pseudomonadota > Gammaproteobacteria > Oceanospirillales > Halomonadaceae > Billgrantia > Billgrantia desiderata. The sequence continues at coordinate 887 of NZ_FNVC01000046.1, forward strand.
GAAGGCTACGACGTGGTCATTCGCATGGGCACCCTGCAGGACTCCACGCTGGTGGCACGACGGCTGTGCGAGCGGCACGAATACGTCGTCGCCTCACCCGGCTATTTCCAGGGCGTGTCGCAGCCTCATTCGATAGCGGAACTGGTACATCATCGCTGCCTGATCGGCACCCGCGACCTGTGGCGCTTCGATGTCGACGGCCTGCATCGCGAGGTGCGCGTGAGCGGCCCCTGGCAGGCCAATTCAGGGCCGGCGCTGCTCGATGCCGCCCTCAAGGGGCTCGGACTGGCACAGCTGCCCGATTACTACGTCATGCCCTATCTCGCCAGCGGCGAGCTGATCGAAGTGCTGTCGCGCTTTCAATGCCGCGACGCCGGGGTATGGGCGGTCATGCCGCGCCATCGCCAGCATGCTGCCAAGGTACGCCAGTTCATCGACTTCCTGGTCGAGCATCTTCCCGCCCGGCTGGAGCAGGCCTGCGCCACGGAAACGCCATGAAAAAGGCGCCCCTATAGGGCGCCAGGAAGAGGTCTTGCCAACGGCCTTCACTTGAAGTTCTTGCGGTACATCTTCATCGCCTCGCCGACGATACCGCTGCGGAAGCTGAGCACGCAGATCACGAAGATGACGCCGAGAATCGGGCCGACCCAGTTGCCCAGCGGCGACTGTGCCAGCAGATGCTGCAGACTCACCACCAGCCCCGCGCCCACCACCGGACCGAACAGGGTGCCGACACCACCCAGCAGGGTCATCAGAATCACCTCGCCGGACATGTGCCAGTGGGCATCGGTCAGCGAAGCGAGCTGGAACACCACCGTCTTGGTGGAACCGGCCAGACCGGCCAAGCCTGCAGAGAGGATGAAGGCCACCAGCTTGTAGGCGTCGACGTTGTAGCCAAGAGACACGGCACGCGGCTCGTTCTCGCGAATCGCCTTGAGTACCTGCCCGAAGGGCGAGTGCACGGCACGCTGGATCAGCGCGAAGCCGAACAGGAAGATGGCGAAGACGAAGTAGTACATCGCCAGATTGCTGCGCAGGCTGATGACGCCGAACAGGTGACCGCGCGGCACGCCATGCAGGCCATCCTCACCGCCGGTGAAGGGCGCCTGGATGTAGAAGAAGAACATCAGCTGTGCCAGCGCCAGCGTGACCATGGCGAAATAGATGCCCTGCCGGCGAATCGACAGCGCACCGAACGCGGCCCCCAGCACCAGGGCAGCGACCGTGCCGATGAGGATGCCCAGCTCGGGGGTCAGCGCCGGGTAGCTCGCCAGCAGATAGCCGGTGACGTAGCCGCCGGTGGCCAGGAAGGCCGCATGACCGAAGGAGAGCAGCCCGGCGTAGCCCAGCAGCAGATTGAAGGCGCAGGCGAACAGTGCAAAGCACAGCACCTTCATCAGAAACACCGGATAGGCGAAGAAGGGTGCCACCAGGCCGATGGCGATCAGCACCAGGTAGAAGGCAGTGCGACGCAGGTTGGCGCGGCGCTCACGCTTCATGGATGGCGTCATCGTTTGAGTCGTGGCCATGTCGTCATGCCTCCTTGCCGAACAGTCCGGCGGGTCTTAGCAGCAGCACCAGGATCATCACCAGGAAGATCACGGTGTTGGCTGCCTCGGGGTAGTACACCTTGGTCAGGCCTTCTATCAGCCCCATGGCCAGTCCGGTGACGATGGCCCCCAGAATGGAGCCCATGCCGCCGATGACTACCACGGCGAAGACCACGATCAGCAGGTTCGAGCCCATGGTCGGCGACACCGGATAGAGCGGTGCGGCCAGCACCCCGGCGAAGGCCGCCAGTGCCACGCCGAAACCGTAGGTCAGCGTCACCAGCAGCGGCACGTTGACCCCGAAGGCCTGCATCAGCGCCGGGTTCTCGGTACCCGCACGCAGGTAGGCGCCGAGACGCGTGCGCTCGATGATGTACCAGGTGGCAAAGCAGACGACGAGCGCCGCCAGCAGCACCCAGGCCCGATACTTGGGCAGGAACATGAAACCGGTCTGGTAACCGCCCTGCAGCGCCTCGGGGGTGGGGTAACGCGCGCCGGAGACACCGAAGAAGTTGACCAGCGTACCCTCGAAGATCAGCGCCAGACCGAAGGTCAGCAGCAAGCCGTAGAGATGGTCCAGGTGACCGATGCGACGCAGCAGCACGCGCTCGATCAGCATCCCCAGCAGGCCCACGAAGAGCGGTGCCAGCAGCAGCGCCGCCCAGTAATTGATGCCCAGGTAGCGCATGCCCAACAGGGTGGCGAATGCCCCCAGCATGTACATGGCCCCATGGGCGAAGTTGACGATCTTCAGCAGGCCGAAGATCACCGCCAGCCCGAGGCTCAGCAGGGCGTAAAAGGCGCCGTTGATCAGACCCAACAGAAGCTGGCCCATGAACACCGCCAACGGCACGCCGAATATCATCGTCATGTCAGGATCTCCTCGCCGTCAGAGGGGCGGCGGCCGCAGCCGCCGCCGGTCTTGCTCGCTTCAGTTCTGCACCAGCTTGCACTGGCTTTCGGAGAGCGGGCGGTAGGCCTCTTCGGCAGGAATGGTGGTGAGAATCTCGTAGAGATCCCACTCGTGGGTGGACTCCTCGGGCGACTTCACGCGCGCCAGGTACATGTCGTGCACCATGCGGCCATCCTCACGCAGCCGGCCGTTGCGGGCGAAGAAGTCGTGGATCGGCTGGCGCATCATGTGCTCGCGCACGGTGGCCGGGTCGTCGCTGCCGGTCGCCTCGACTGCCTGCAGATAGTGATAGGTGCTGGAGTAGATGCCGGCCTGAACCATGGTCGGCATGCGGCCCACGCGCTCGTAGTAACGCTCGGCCCACTCACGTGCCTCATCGTCCATGTCCCAGTACCAGCCGGTGGTCAGCAGCAGCCCCTGGGTGGCGTCGAGCCCCATCGCATGTACGTCGTTGAGGAACACCAGCAGACCGGCCAACTGCTGCCCGGCCTCCACCACGCCGAACTGGCTGGCGGTGTTGATGGCATTGACGGTATCGGCACCGGCGTTGGCCAGACCGATGATCTTGGCGCCCGAGCCCTGAGCCTGAAGAATGTAGGAAGAGAAATCGTCGGTGGGGAACGGATGGCGCACGCCGCCGACGATCTGGCCACCGTTCTCTTCCACCACGCGGGTCACGTCGCTCTCCAGGGCATGACCGAAGGCGTAGTCGGCGGTGAGCATGAACCAGGTGTCGCCGCCCTGCTGTACCACCGCCTGGGCGGTACCGTTGGCCAGCGGATAGGTGTCGTAGACCCAGTGAATGTGGTTGGGCGTACAGTGCTCATTGGTGATGCTGGAGGCAGCCGATGCGGACACGATGCCGAAACTATTGTTCTCTTCCAGCACGCGGGTGACGGCGATGGTCACGGAGGAGGCCACCAGGCCGGCCACCATGTCGACGTTGCGGGTATCGATCCACTCGCGCACGGTGTTGGCACCCACGTCGGCGCTGTTACGGTCGTCGGCGCTGAACACCTGGATGGGCGCGCCGTTGACGCTGCCGCCGAAGTCCTCGACCGCCATGCGCAGGGCTTCGAGACCGCCGGGCCCGGCCAGGTCGCGATAGGTGCCGGACATGTCCGCCAGATAGCCGATACGGATCTCGCCGTCGCTGATCTCCGCCTGAGCGGCAGTCGCCATGACGGCGGTAACGGCAAGAGCAACGCTGCTGGCGAGGGTCTTCTTGATGAAGGTCATTTTCGTCTCCATAGCCCGGTTGGGCAGCTTGTTGTTGTGACGCGCACTGTGGATGAGTCGCGCTTCATCGTGGTTACGAAACTTGCTGTTGTGCTTCTTCTCGGTGCCTTGATGGCGAGTTTCGGGAGGCGGTCCGGCGACACGCACCGACCACCACCTCCGGTCTTGCTGCTACCTAGTTGGCTACACCCCCAGCAGGGAGTTGAGGTGATCACGTTTGGCGGGCAGCTCAGCCGCACTGATCTCCTCGATGATGCGCCCGTGCTCCATGACGTAGTGCCGGTCGGCCAGCGGTGCGGCGAAGCGGAAGTTCTGCTCCACCAGCACGATGGTCATGCCGCGGTCACGCAGCTTGACCAGGACCTCGGCCAGTTTCTGCACGATGACCGGTGCCAGCCCTTCGGTAATCTCGTCGAGCAGCAGCATGCGGGCGCCGGTACGCAGGATGCGCGCCATGGCCAGCATCTGCTGCTCTCCGCCCGAGAGCCGGGTGCCCTGACTGCGGCGCCGCTCGTACAGGTTGGGGAACATCTCGTAGATCTCGTCGATCGACATGCCACCCGAGCGTACGGTGGGCGGCAGCAGCAGGTTCTCTTCCACGTCGAGGCTGGCGAAGATGCCGCGCTCCTCGGGGCAGTAGCCGATGCCCAGGCGCGGTATGCGATGCGCCTTCATGCCGACCGTCTCGGTGCCGTTGATCATGATCGAACCGGTACGCCGGCCGACCATGCTCATGATCGCCTTGAGCGTCGTGCTGCGCCCCGCCCCGTTGCGGCCCAGCAGCGTCACCAGCTCGCCGCGGCGCACCTCCATGTCGACCCCGTGAAGGATGTGCGACTCGCCGTAGAAAGCATGCAGGTCGCGGATGCGCAGCATCTCGGCGCCATCGTGATCGTTGTATTCGCTGCGTGCGGGTTGTTCGACGACCTGGTTCATGCGCTGGCCTCCTCTGCCGCGGCCTCGCTACCCATGTAGGCCTCGCGCACCCGTGGGTCGGCGGAGACCGCCTGGTAATCCCCTTCCGCCAGCACGGCACCGCGCGCCAGCACGGTGATGCGATCGCACAGCCGGCTCACCACGCTGAGGTTGTGCTCCACCATCAGCACCGTGCGGCCCTGGGCCACGCGGCGGATCAGCGCGACGATGCGGTCGACGTCTTCCGCCCCCATGCCCTGGGTCGGCTCGTCGAGCAGCATCAGCGTCGGATTCATGGCCAGGGTCGTGGCCACTTCGAGCGCGCGCTTGCGCCCGTAAGGCATTTCCACCGTCAGCACGTCGGCATATTCACGCAGGCCGACCTCATCGAGCAGCTCAATGGCGCGGTCGTTGAGGTGGTCGAGGGTGCGCTCCGACTTCCAGAAATGAAAGGAGGTGCCGATGGGGCGCTGCAGCGCAACGCGCACGTTCTCCAGCGCGGTCATGTGGGCGAACACCGCCGAGATCTGGAAGGAGCGCACCATGCCCATGCGGGCGATCTCGTTGGCCTTCATGCCGGTGATCGGCTTGCCGCGATAGAGGATCTCGCCGCGGGTCGGCGGCAGAAACTTGGTGAGGAGATTGAAGACGGTCGTCTTGCCGGCGCCGTTGGGACCGATCAAGGCGTGGATATGCCCCTCCCGGACCTGCAGGTTGACATCGTCCACGGCGGTGAAGCCGCGGAACTGCTTGGTCAACCCGCGAGTTTCCAGTATGAACTCCTGGGTCATGTGACGTCCTCTCTGGATCGCGCACGGCGACCCGATGCTGATTTGTTGTCGTTGTCGTAAAGGTTGAGACCTATGCTTGGCTCAACCCGGGACTTCTAACCTTTACGTTAACGTAAGCTAGAGGAGACACAACCGCGGGGCAACCGTTCATGGGTCGAACTCGACCAATGGCGTATAGCGAAGCGCACCTTATTAGCTTGATCGGGTAGGGGCCGGGGTCACCCCCGGCGCCCTCCCACACCACCGTACGTACGGTTCCGTATACGGCGGTTCATGAAGAACGGTTAAGCCCTCTTACCGTATCCAGTACCGAGATCAGGCCCAGCCCGTCGAACCGCTTCCGCGGCAGGGCCTGATTCATGTGCGAGGCACCCGCATTCCACCAGGCTCCTCGCCCATTCCCCGCTGATTTCCAGGCACGGTATGCGTCCAGGCCTAGCGCCAGAAGCTTCCGGCGCCGGGTCGTCGGGCGCTTCCACTGCCGCCAGATCACACAGCGTAATCGGCGAC
>NZ_FNVC01000030.1:0-53968 GCF_900108215.1 Billgrantia desiderata
CCCAGCACCGAGGGGAACAGCCCTTCGGGGTCGGCGCCGGAGAGGGTGAAGGCGTCGGTGTGGCACACGCTGGTGGCCTTGATCCGTACCAGCACCTCACCGGCCCTGGGATCCTGGACGTCGATCTCGGTGAGTTCGAGGGGTTGGCCCGCGGCCATGGCAACGGCGGCGCGAGATTTCATCGGCAGGTCTCCCTGGTTTGTTGTGATATGGGGCGCTGAGGCGCCCGTCATGGGATGACGCTGATGTCAGTCTAGGTGAGCCGAGGCGAGGCGATTGTGGCGCAGTGGCATAACAGAGTTGCTGGTGGGCAACATTCTCGTAACAAGTGTTACGGGTGGGCTGCGCTCGGGTCATGCAGCCACCAGCGCTGCGCCAGGCGACCCTCGACGATGGCGCGGGCCATTGCCGTGAGTTCGTCGCCATGCAGTGAGGTCAGGGCCTGGCTTTCGGCTTCCCACGGCAGGGGCTGCCAGGCATCCGCCTGTGGCTGGCGGCGCAGCGCCTGCCACAGGCGGCTCAGGGCCTCGGCATGGGTTTCGGGCGGGCCGGCGGCGGCAAGCAGGGCGCGTTTGCGGTTTGCCATCGCCGTTTCGTCGAGGCGCGCCAGCGCTTCGCCCTGGTGGGCCAGGAATTCGCCGATGGCCTGGCGTAACGCGTCCACCCCCGTGCCTGGCGACTGCACCACGTAGCCCAGCCGCGGGTAGCCCGCCGCTTCGCGGTAGCGTACCGCCGCCACGTAGCCGAGCCCACGTTGCTGGCGCATCTCCTGATGAAAGGCGGCATCGTGACACTGGGCCAGCAACTGCAGCAGCCAGCGGCTTTGGGGCGTGTCGTCCGGGCCGGCAATCTCGAGCATCACGGCATGGTCGTCTGCCTGCGCTGTGAGCCAGTGTGTCTCTGCGGTTGCCTCGTGCGCTGTGTCGTCGTTCCGTCGGCGTGCCGCCAGCCGCCGCAGCAGGGTCTCGGCTGCCTGGGTGTCGGTGTCCCCGTACACCCAGGCGAGCGGCTGGCGGCTCTGCTGGCCGGGCGTGCCGGGCGGTGGCAGGGTTTCCAGACGTGCCAGCATACGCTGGGCCAGCAGTCCCTTGGGCGCTTCGTCGCGGGGCCGCGTCACCGTCTCGGGCCAGCATGCGACGGCCAGCTCGACCAGGGCGTCCAGCCGTTCGGCCGGGCCCGTGGCGATCAGCCAGTCGCCGCGAACGTCGCCGTCGCAGCGGAGCTGCAGGCCATTGGCGGCGGCGGCCTGACGCAGCGGCAGGGCATTCTGCCGCCACTGGGCCAGGCGTGCGGTCTGGCGTGCGAGCGAGGCGGACCAGCCCAGGCAGAACCAAGCCGGCGGTGCGCCGGGCAGCTGCAGCGGATCGCCGGCCCAGAGCTGAAATCCCACGCCCTGATTCAGCAGATGTGGGTCGGGTTCATCAGCGCTCGGTCGTAGGGTGCGGGCCGGCAGCGCGGGGGCCGCGCGCCAGGGCAACGGCAGCTCTGCCTCTGACAGCGGCTGCGGGTGCCAGACCGTGCCGGTTTCGGTCAGGCGCTTCCAACTGCCGGGGGCATGGGGAGATTGCCACAGCAGCCGGCACTGCTCGGTGGCGAGCCAGGGCAGCAGGGCTTCCGGCGGCGCTGCCTGGTCATCGCTGCCACGGTCGCTGCTGCTGCCCGAACCGGCCAGACGGCAGGCGCACCGGCGGGGCCAGACATCCAGCTCGACGGCGGCGGGGGGGCGTGTGGCCAACGGCGAGACGAGGGCCCGCTCGAGCGCCGTGCGGCAGGCGGCGAGCAGCGTCTGCACGCTCTCTTCGTCGGGTGCCGGTGCCAGGCGCAGCGCCAGGGCCGCTCCGGTGCCTTGTGGGGTGAGCGTCACGTCGAAACTGTTGAGCTCCACGGCGGCCTGCAGCGTGGCGGCCAGCCGTCCGTCGGCCAGTCGCGCGGCCACGCTGGAGAGCCAGTCGCTGTGGCTGGCATCGAGCTCGCCGGGCAGTGGCCAGAACAGCTCCAGCGCCGACGTGCCGGGCGTGGCCTGGGGCGAATGCCAGGCCACGCCGCCAGGCTCGCCCCAGCGCCAGGTGCGATGAAGCGGTGAGGGGTCGCCTATGGGTAGCGCCGCGCCGTGGCGCGCGAGCAGCTCGAGCTGTGCTGCGAGCGGCAGCGGCCCCAGCATGGCCAGCGCCATGCGGCCGCTGCGGTAGTGACGAGCGTGAAAGTCGCTGAGCCGGGAGACCAGGTGAGCCGCATCGTCGCCCAGGCTCTTGTGGTTGCCGGCGTGGCAGAGCCGGGCGGGGTGGCCTTCACGACAGAGCCGGCCGAGTGCCGCCAACCGGTGCAGGTCGGGGTCTGCCAGCCGGGCGCGGAACTCGGCGTCGAGTACCTCTACCTCCCGGGCGATGGGTTCGGGAACCAGCCGGGGCCGGGCCAGCATGTCCACCAGTCGGGCGAGGCCCTCATCGGTCTCGTCCGGCGGCAGGTGCAGGTGTACGTCGGTAACGGTGTCGTCGGTACGCGCATTGTAGCGCCCGCTCCGCTCGCCGACCCAGCGCGCCAGCTCGCCTGCCTCGGGATAGCGGGTAGAACCCAGGAACAGGGCATGCTCGAGCAGGTGGGCCAGGCCGCGGCAGTCGTCGGGCTCGTCCAGGTAGCCCACCCCCACCGCGCCGACCAGGCGCTGCAGGCGCGCGCTGGGCACTTCCGCCGCAGCGATCCACAGCCCGCTTGGCAGTTGTACCTCCTGCAAGCGGCTGCCCGGCGGCAGCCCCGCGCGGCGGGCCGCGTCGTCGTCGAGAGGGGGCGGGGCGTTCATTGGCGGCAGAACACTCGCGACTCATGCACGTTGCGCAGGGTCAGCGCCTCGATGGCGCGGGTGGCTGTGTCGGCCTCGCGGCGGGCGGCTTCGATCAAATGATGATCCGGCGACAGCGAGCAGACCGGGTCGGTGGCCGCGGCATCGCCGGTGAGCAGGTAGGCCTGGCAGCGGCAGCCGCCGACGTCCTTGTGGCGCTCGTCACAGCTGCGACAGGGCTCCTGCATCCAGGCATCGCCGCGGTAGCGGTTGAACGGCTCGCTGTCGTACCAGATCTCCCTGAGACCCTGGTCGCGCACGTTGGGAAACGTCATCGGCAGCATGCGCGCGCTGTGACAGGGCAGCACCGCGCCGTCCGGGGCCACGGTCATGAAGATCGAGCCCCAGCCGCCCATGCACGCCTTGGGGCGCTCGCCGTAGTAGTCGGGCACCACGAACAGCAGGCGCATGTCACGACCGCGCTCGGCCAGACGCTCGCGCCAGCGCGCGGTGGTGGCCTCGGCGGCCTCGAGCTGGGCGCGGCTCGGCAGCAGGCCCTCGCGGTTGAGGTGGGCCCAGCCGTACATCTGGCAGTTGGCCAGCTCCACCGCGTCGGCACCCAGCTCGTCGCACAGGGCGATGATCTCGTCGATGCGGTCGATGTTGTGCCGGTGCAGCACCACGTTGAGCACCATGGGGTAGCCGGCGGCCTTGACCGCCCGCGCCATGGCCAGCTTCTTGGCATGGGCCTTGGGCGAGCCGGCCACGGCTGCCGCCACGTCCGGGTCGGCGGCCTGCAGGCTGATCTGGATATGGTCGAGCCCGGCCTCGCGCAGCGCCTCGATGCGCGCCTCGTCGAGACCGAGCCCGGAGGTGATCAGGTTGGTATAGAAGCCGAGCCGGCGTGCCTCGGCCACCAGCTCTTCCAGGTCGCGACGCACCAGCGGTTCGCCGCCGGAAAACCCCATCTGCACCGCGCCCATGGCGCGGGCCTGGCGCAGCACCTCGATCCACTCCGCAGTGGTGAGCTCCTCCTGCACCGCGGCGAAGTCCAGCGGGTTGGAGCAGTAGGCGCACTGCAGCGGGCAGCGGTAGGTGAGCTCGGCGAGCAGCCACAGCGGCGCGCCGGTGGCGCCGTTGACGGCGGCGGTATCGGTTCGATCAGTCATGCTGGATCCACCCTTGTCGGGCGGCATCGAGCAGGAACTCGTGTACGTCCTGTTCGATCGCCGCGGCGGGGGCATCGGGGAACTGCGCCTGCAGGTTGGCCACCAGGCTGGCCACGTCGCGCTGGCCGTCGAGCTGATTCAGGATGGCACCGGCGCTGTCGTTGAGCTGCACCATGCCTTCGGGATAGAGCAGCACGTGGCGGCCCTGGGCCTGTTCCCACTGCAGGCGCCAGCCGGGGCGCAGACGATAAACGGTGGCGGAGTCGATCGTGGCCATCACAGCCCCCTGTGGTAGACGCGTCGGTCGGTGACCGAGTGGTAGGGCGGCCGCTCGAGCTGGTAGGCCAGGGTCATGGCGTCGAGCATCGACCACAGCACGTCGAGCTTGAACTGCAGGATCTCCAGCGCGCGCTGCTGGGCAGCGGCGGTGGTGCACACGGCCAGCGCCACCTCCAGGCCGTGGTCGACGTCGCGGCGGGCCTCCTTCAAGCGCTTGCGGAAGTAGCCGTAGCCGGCCTCGTCGATCCAGGGATAGTGGGTCGGCCAGGTGTCGAGCCGGCTCTGGTGTGCCTGAGGGGCGAACAGCTCGGTGAGCGAGGAGATCGCCGCTTCCTGCCAGCTCGCCCGACGCACGAAGTTGACGTAGGCATCCACCGCGAAGCGCACGCCGGGCAGCACGTGTTCCTGAGTCCAGAGCTCGTCGCGGGAGAGGCCCACCGCCTCGCCGAGGGTCAGCCAGGCCTCGATGCCGCCGCCGTCGTCGTCATGGCCGTCGTGATCGAGCAGGCGCTGGATCCAGCGGCGGCGGGTGGCGGCGTCGGGACAGTTGGCCAGCAGCGCGGCGTCCTTCTGCGGAATCATCACCTGGTAATAGAAGCGATTGGCCACCCAGCCGCGGATCTGTTCCGGCGTGGCGCGGCCCTCGGCCATGTCGACCTGGTAAGGGTGATGGACGTGGTAATAGGCGCCCTTGGCCAGCAGGGCCTCGCGGAACGCCTCGGGGGAAAGCGCCGGAGTGCCGGGTTCCACCGTCGAGGCGGCGAAGGGGGATGCGATCGAATGCATGGAGCGCTTCCTTCTGCCAGTCAGACGTGCATGTATCGTTATTGTAGTGATGCCGTCGGCGTGTTGCGGTTCATATTGCCAGGCGCATGCCGTCGAAAGCGACTTCAATGCCGGTTTCGCTGAGCGTAGCACGCTCCGGGGAGCGCTCGTCGAGGATCGGGTTGGTGTTGTTGATATGGATCAGCACCCGGCGGGTGGAAGGCGGCAAGCGCCCCAGCTCCTCCAGCAGACCGCCCGGCCCGGCTAGGGCCAGGTGGCCCATGTCAGCGCCGGTCGACTTGCCCACCCCGGCGCGCAGAAGTTCGTCGTCGTGCCACAGAGTGCCGTCGACCAGCACGCAGTCCGCTTGGCTGAGGTAGCCGCGCACTCGCTCGTCGAGCCGACCGAGCCCTGGGGCATAGAACAGCCGCGTGCCGCGGGCCCGGTCTTCCACCATCAGGCCGATGTTGTCGCCCGGGGTCGGTGCGCCGCGGCGTGGCGAATAGGGCGGTGCGTTGCTGTCGAGTGCCACCGCGGTGAAAGACAGGCCCGGACAGGCAGGCACCTCGAAGGTGGCCTCCAGATGCGCTTCATCGATACCGATGGGCCGCCAGTGCAGCCCGCCCCAGTGTTCGAGCATGGTGAACAGCGGAAAGCCGCTGCTCAGGTCCTGCTGCACGTTGGGCGTGCACCACACGTCGAAGGGGCAGCCTTCGCGCAGCGACAGCAGGCCGGTGGTGTGGTCGATCTGGGCATCCATCAACAGCACGCCCGAGATACCGCTGTCGCGGGGTATGCGCCGCGGGTGCAGCTCGGGGTTGGCGGCCAGTTGGGTACGGATGTCGGGCGAGGCGTTGCACAGCAGCCAGCGCTCACCGTCGGCGCTGATGGCAATGGATGACTGGGTACGAGGGGTTGCCTCGATGCTGCCGCTGCGCAGGCCATGGCAGAGCGAACAGTTGCAGTTCCACTGGGGATAGCCACCGCCGGCGGCGGCGCCGAGGACCAGTACGTGCATTCAGGACTCCGTGGCGAAGGTGAACCCGATAAAACGACCGGCTGACGCCCGCGAAGAGCGTCAGCCGGTCGAGTCCGTGCCGAAGGGATGGTTCAGCGATTGGAGATATATAGCGTCACTTCGAAGCCCAGACGCAGGTCGGTATAAGCAGGTTTGGTCCACATAAGAACTCCTCCACATGGGTGGATCGATGGGCATGCCCCATTCAGTAAAGCAGCTAATGGCTGCGCTACCTTGCGACCTAAGTCTAGTAAGGGCAAAGAAGATCCGTCAAAAGCCCTCGAATGAGGAGACATAGGCTCTTGAAACGCCGCGATGGCAGGGGGTTAGCACGGGTAACGCAGGATTGTTGCCCAGAGGCAATAGTCTTTTGATTGCCAGCTAAACCTAAATTAACTGATCTGACCATGCGCTTGCCGAAGTTGTGCTAGACCTGAATCTTGTCAATACCTGAAACACAACTACACAAGATGTGCCGCTTTCCCCAGGCACACCTTCAGTGAGACGGAGACAACGCCATGCTTAGGGAGACCGGTTATGCCGTAACGGCCATTAGCTTGTTGGCTGTGTCGGTGGCGCATGCCAACCAGAATCAACTCGAACTCCAGCAGAACCCGGAATACTGGGCCACTCAGCTGGGCAACTACCAGGGCAACCGCTTCAGCGAACTGGACCAGATCAACCGCGACAACGTGAGCGAGCTGCGCTCGGTGTGGCAGTTCTCCACTGGCGTGCTGCGCGGCCACGAAGGCGGTCCCCTCTATGTCGGCGATGGCCGGCTATATATCCACACCCCCTTCCCCAACAAGGTCTTCGCCCTCGATCTGGAGGACGAAGGACGTGTGGTCTGGAGCTACGAGCCGGATCAGGATTCCCGCGTCATTCCGGTGATGTGCTGCGACACGGTCAACCGTGGCCTGGCCTATGCCGACGGACGCCTGTTCCTCGGTCAGGCCGACAATACGCTGATCGCGCTGGATGCCGAGAGCGGCGAGCTGCTGTGGGACGTCAGCAACGGCGACCATACCGTTGGCGAGACCAACACCATGTCGCCGCTGGTGGTGCATGACATGGTGATCGTCGGTATCAGCGGCGGCGAATACGGTATCCGCGGTCACATGACCGCCTACAACGTCGAGACCGGCGAGATGGTCTGGCGCGGTTACTCCACCGGGCCGGACGACGAAGTGCTGATCGACCCCGAGACCACCCTGATGCTGGGCGAGCCCATCGGTGAGGCCGATCTCGGCGTCTCCACCTGGCCGGAAGATGAGTGGGAGCGCGGCGGCGGGGCGCCCTGGGGCTGGGTCACCTACGATCCCGACCTCGACCTGATCTACTACGGTACCGGCAACCCCGGCACCTGGAACCCCGATCAGCGCGCCGTCGACGGCGAGCCGGCCGACAACAAGTGGGCCATCACCGTGTTTGCCCGCGATCCCAATGACGGCTCGGTCAAGTGGGTGTATCAGAAGGTGCCGTTCGATGAGTGGGACTACGACGGCGTCAACGAGAACCAGCTGATCGACGTGGAATTCGAGGGTGAGGAGCGCAAGGGCCTGGCGATCATCGACCGCACCGGCTTCGGTTTCCTGCTCGACCGTGAAACCGGTGAGCTGCTGGTGGCCGAGAAGTTCGCTCCCGAGACCAACTGGGCCGACAGCTACGACATGGAGACCGGGCGGCCCAACGTCAACGAGGATTACAGCACCTTCCGTCAGGGGGTGAACGTCAACACCACCGACATCTGTCCTACCGCGATGGGCGCCAAGAACATGCAGCCGAGCGCCTACTCGCCGCGTACCGGCCTGATCTATGCCGGGATCAACCGCATCTGCATGAACTACGAGCCCTACGAGACCGAGTACGTGGCCGGCCAGCCCTATGTGGGCGCGACCCTGACCATGATGCCGGCGCCCACCGAGAACGGCCAGATGGAAGGCCGCATGGGCAGCTTCATCGCCTGGGACCCGGTTGCCGGCGAGACCGTGTGGGAAGTCGACGAGCGCTTTGCGGTGTGGAGCGGGGCGCTGGCCACTGCAGGTGACCTGGCCTTCTACGGCACGCTCGAAGGTCACGTGAAGGCGGTGGACATCGAGAACGGTGAGGAGCTGTGGCGCTTCAAGACGCCCTCCGGGATTATCGGCAACGTCAATACCTTCATGCACGAGGGCAAGCAGTACGTGGCCGTGCTCTCCGGGGTCGGCGGCTGGGCCGGTATCGGTCTGGCGGCGGGTCTCGAGGATCCCGAAGAGGGCCTCGGTGCCGTGGGCGTGTTCTCCGCGCTGGGTGACTACACCAAGCTCGGCGGCGTGCTGACGGTCTTCGCTCTGCCCGATTGATCGGACCTGGCCCAGGGCGGGAATGGCCGCTGCCGTTCCCGCCCGTTCTCATTCACTTCGGCAGCGCGGTTGGCGGCACGTGGCCGAAGCGGTTACCAGAAGGATGTGCTGCATGACGGTATTCGCAGGTTCTCGCTATCTTTCCGTACTCCTCCTTGCCCTGGGGCTGGCTTCCACCACCCTCGCCGACGAGCATCGCGTCACCGGCGATGGACCGGGTGCCTTCGTCGTCGAGGATGGCAAGGTGGACCCCAACACTTACGAGGGTTACCTCGTCTACACCCGGGCCTGCATGGCCTGCCATGGACCCGACGGCATGGGCTCCTCGTTCGCCCCCAACCTGATTCGTGCGGCCGAGCGGCGCGGCTGGGAGAACTTCGCCGGCACCATCGCCTCGGGACGCGAGGTGCAGCCCGGCCAGGTGATGCCCTCCTTCGCCGATGACCCCTACGTCATGGGTAACATTCCCAACCTCTTCAGCTACATGCGAGCGCGTGGCGAAGGCGGCCTGGGGCGCGGCCGTCCGCAGATCATCGAGTCGATGCAGGAGCAGGCAGAAGAGAACGGCGACGACGAGGCCGCTGAGGAAGCGAACGCCAAGGAGTGAGCCCGCTCCATTCGCGACATCATTTCCTGAAGCGGAGGATGCATGAGAGCAGCCTGTCGTAGCATGTTGCAGGTATTGGCCGTGGCTCTGGGGCTGACCGCCGTCGCGGCAGCCGTCGCCAATCCCCCCGAACGCCAGGAGCGCGAGGCCCTGCGGGTCTGCGCCGATGGCAACAATCTGCCCTTCAGCAACCAGGCCGGCGAAGGGTTCGAGAACCGTATCGCCGAGCTGATGGCCGAGGATCTCGGTGTGCCGCTGACCTACGTCTGGGCGCCCCAGGTCATGGGCTTCGTGCGCAACACCCTGGAGCTGCGCGTATGCGACGTGATGATCGGCGTCGTGGCGGGCTATGACTTCGTGCAGAACAC
This sequence comes from Billgrantia desiderata, assembly GCF_900108215.1. Lineage (NCBI taxonomy): Bacteria > Pseudomonadati > Pseudomonadota > Gammaproteobacteria > Oceanospirillales > Halomonadaceae > Billgrantia > Billgrantia desiderata. The sequence goes on from NZ_FNVC01000030.1 coordinate 9,325, forward strand.
CAACCCCTACTACCGTTCGGTCTATGCGCTGGTGGTACGTGAAGACTCCGAGCTCGACGCCGCCCGACTGAGCGATCCGGTCTTTGCCGGGCGTCGCATCGGCGTGGTGGCCGAGACCCCGCCGCTGGTGCCGCTGCGGCGAACCGGCGCGCGCGTTCAGGGCTACCCGCTGATGGTCGATACCCGCGTACGTGCCCCGGTGCGCGATGCCATTGCCGACGTCGCCGAAGGCGTGACCGATGGGGCGGTGTTGTGGGGGCCGCTGGCAGGCTACTACGCGGCGCGCCAGGACCCGCCGCTCAAGGTCGTGCCGCTGGTCGACGACGACTCCGATGCCACCCTCGACTACCGCATCACCATGGGCGTGCGCCGCGGCGAGCCCCACTGGAAGGACTGGATCAACGACTTCATCGAGCGCCGCCAGGGGGAGATCGACGCCATCCTGCGCGAGTATGACGTGCCGCTGCTCGACCGCCGCGGCCGGCTGCTGGATACGGATGAAGGAGATGGGGCATGAGCCGTGTACGACCATTCGCCCCCCTGCTGCTGGGAGTCGGTTTCACGCTGGCGCTGTTCGCTGCGACCGAGACCGAGGCCCAGCGCGCTGCGGCGGGACCTCCCGACTGGCCCTGCGTGCAGCGGCTCATCCCCGAACTGGCCTGGGGCACCATCTGGACCGGGCCCTCGCCGGAGGAGCTGGAGCAGGCCTGGTGGGAGGACGAGGAGGTCGGCCGGGTGGCGCGCTTTGCCACCTCGCGTGCGACGTCGGAAGAGCAGGCCCAGGCGCGGGTGCGCGAGTTCGTCGGGTCGCTGACCGAAGAGCAGGACGAGGCGGAAGTCGAACGGCGCCTGACCCTGCTCTTCGCCGGGCTGTTCGAGCTCACCAATCGCGAGCGGCGGCGCACCATCGAAGGGATTCGCAGCGCCTCCCGCGCCCAGCTGGCACGCCTGGCAACCATCTCGGCCATGGTCGACGAACTCGAGGAACGGCGCGCCGAGGAGAGCGCCGACGCCGCCGAGCTCGAGCGACTCTCCGAGGCGCTGTTCTGGGAGCAGCGCACTTTTCAGCAGCGTCAGCAGGCGCTGCCGGCCATGTGCGAGCAGCCCTATCTGCTCGAGGAGAAGCTGTCGCGCATGGTGCGCACGATCATGGCGCGGATGCCATGAAGCATCGGCTAGAGCAGCATGACAACGACAACAGCGGCAGTGCGGCTGCCTGAGGAGTCTTTATGAGTACGCTACCGCGAGCCTTTCGCTGGCTGGCGCTGGGAGGGCTGGCGCTGGGCCTGGGGTGGTCGCCCCTGGTGCCGGCCGATACGCCGGCGTCCATCGTCGTGGGGTATCTGGGTATGGAGCGCCCCGACGACCAGGAGCCGCTCTCGGTGCTCGATCCCGTGATCGACGACGAAGGGCTGCAGGGCGCTCGTCTGGGCCTCAACGACAACAACGCCACGGCCCAGTTTCTGGGTCAGGAGTTCGTGCTGCACGAAGCGGTGGTGGCTCAGGGCGGCGACGTCGGCGAGGCGCTGGAGAGCCTGGTCGAGCAGGGCGTCGAGTGGATCGTCAGTGGCCTGCCCGCCGCGGCGCTCAATGAGGTGATGGCGCACCCCGCCCGCGGTGACCGGGTGGTGTTCAACGCCTGGGCGCCGGACGACGAGCTGCGCGGCGAAGCGTGCCACCCGGAGCTCTATCACACCACGCCGAGCCGGCGCATGCTGGCCGACGCCCTGGCCCAGTTCCTTGGCTTCAAGCAGTGGGACCGCTGGGCGCTGGTCTACGGCAACACCGACGAGGATCGCATCCTGGCCGACGTGCTGCGCGCCTCGGCCGAGCGCTACGGCCATCGCGTCGTGGGCGACAGAATGTGGCCTCACGACCCCATGGCACGCCGCGCCGAGGGCGGTTTCCACGCCATCCAGCGCGAGATCCCGGTGTTCCTGCAGGACCTGCCCGAGCACGACGTGCTGGTGATCGCCGACGAGACCGACTACTTCGGCGAATACTTCCCCTTCCAGACCTGGGCGCCGCGCCCGGTGGTCGGCACCCAGGGGCTGATGGCCACGCCCTGGCATCGGGCTCACGAGTCGTGGGGCGCGGTGCAGCTGCAGCGCCGCTTCGAGAAGCTCGCCGACCGCTGGATGACGCCGCGGGACTTCGGCGCCTGGCTGGCGCTGCGCTCGCTGGGCGAGGCGGCGGCCCGCACCGGCTCCGTCGAGCGCGACGCCGTGCTCGACTACATGCTCAGCGATGAGTTCGAGCTCGCCGGCTACCTGGGCTTCCCGGTCAGCTATCGCACCTGGAACCACCAGCTACGCCAGCCCATCCTGATCACCGGACCGCGCATGGTGGCCTCGGTGTCGCCACAGGAGGGCTACCTGCATCCACGCACGCCGCTCGATGCACTCGGCGCCGACGAGGGGGAATCACAATGCCGCTTCTGAACCGCATGATCTCGCCCGGCCTGCTCGGGCTGGCGCTGGGGGCGCTGACGCTGCTGCCCGCCAGTGCTCTGGCGGAGCGAATCTTCGTCTCCAACGAGAAGGACAACACCATCTCGGTCATCGACGGGGCGAGCCTCGAGGTGGTGGAGACCATCAGCGTGGGGCGGCGGCCGCGGTCGATGGCCTTCAGCAGCGACGGCAGCGAGCTGTTCGTGGCGGTGGGCGACGACGAGGCCATCGACATGATCGACCTGGAGACGCTGCAGGTGGTGCGCAGCCAAGCCTCGGGCGACGACCCGGAGGTGATCCGTGTCGACCCCAACCGGCCCTACATCTATGTCTCCAACGAGGACGACAACATCGTCTCGGTGCTTGACTACGAGCGGCGCACGCTGGTCACCGAGATCCCTGTAGGGGTCGAGCCGGAAGGGCTCGGCATCAGCCCCGACGGGCGCTGGCTGGTCTCCACCACCGAAACCTCCAACATGGCCCACATCATCGACACCGAGACCATGGAAGCGGTGCATCACCGCCTGGTGGGCGCCCGCCCGCGCCACGCCGAGTTCACCCACGACGGCCGTGAGGCCTGGGTCTCGGCGGAGATCGCCGGCACCGTGTCGATCCTCGACATGGAAGAGACCTTCGACGTCAAGCACGTGATCCGCTTCGAGGTGCCCGGCGTGCCCCAGGAAACCGTGCAGGCGGTGGGCATAGCGCTGACTTCCGACGGTCGCTACGGCTTCGTCGCCCTGGGGCCCTCCAACCGGGTGGCGGTGGTCGACCAGCAGACCTACGAAGTACTCGACTACATCCTGGTTGGCCAGCGGGTCTGGCATCTGGCGCTCAACGGCGACGAAAGCCGGCTCTACACCACCAACGGGGTCAGCGGCGACGTCACCATGATCGAGGTGGATAGCCTGCGGGCCGTCAAGTCGATACCGGTGGGGCGCTTCCCCTGGGGCGTGATCGTCGAGCCGTGAGCGAGGCTAACGACGCAGCCGCACTGGCGCTGGAGGTGAGCGGGCTGAGCTTCGCCTATGCCGGCAGGCCGGCGCTGGACGACGTCTCCCTGGCCGTGAAGGCCGGGGAGTTCGTCGTGCTGCTCGGACCCAACGGCGCCGGCAAGACCACGCTGTTCTCGCTGATCACCCGACTGCACGATCGCCGCCGTGGCGAGATCCGCATCGGCGGCTTCGACGTGCGCCGCCAGGCGGTGCAGGCCCACGCCCGCATCGGCGCGGTGTTCCAGCAGCCGACCCTGGACCTCGATCTCAGCGTAATGCAGAACCTGGCCTACCACGGCGCCCTGCACGGCATGTCGAGCGGGGAAGCGAAGCGGCGCGCGCTGGTTCAGCTCGAGCGGGTGGGGCTGGCCGATCAGCGCCGCACACGGGTACGTCGTCTCTCCGGAGGCCAGCGACGGCGAGTGGAGATCGCCCGGGGCCTGATGCACGAGCCGCGCCTGCTACTGCTCGACGAACCCACCGTGGGGCTCGACATCGCTTCGCGCCGCGACCTGGTCGAGCATGCCCACCGGCTGTGCGCCGAGGCGGGCGTGGCGGTGCTGTGGGCCACGCACCTGATCGACGAGGTGCGCCCCGGCGATCGGGTCGCGGTGCTGCACCGCGGGCGGCTGCTGGCCGACGAGCACGGCGAGAGGCTGACCGCCCGGCTCGGCGTCGCGACCCTGGGCGAGGCCTTCGACCGGCTCGTCGGGGACAAGGAGACCGCATGCGAGTGATGCCCTGGCTGCACTGTCTGCGCGGCGTGGTGGGCCGTGAGCTGCTGCGCTTCCTGCACCAGCGCAGCCGCTTTCTCGCCGCGCTGGTGCGCCCCCTGGTGTGGCTGTTCGTGTTCGCCGCCGGCTTTCGCATGGCGCTGGGGGTGGCCATGACCGAGCCCTACCAGACCTACATCCTCTACGAGGTCTACATCGTGCCGGGGCTGGTGGGCATGATTCAGCTGTTCAACGGCATGCAGAGCTCGCTCTCCATGGTCTACGACCGCGAGATGGGCAGCATGCGGGTGCTGCTGGTCAGCCCCTTCCCGCGCTGGTACCTGCTGGTGTGCAAGCTGCTGGCCAGCACCCTGGTGTCGGTGGTGCAGGTCTACGTCTTCCTGGCCATCGCCTGGGCCTACGGCATCCAGGCGCCGGCGATGGGCTATCTCTACCTGCTGCCGGCGCTGCTGGTCACCGGTTTTATGGTCGGCGCGCTGGGGCTGCTGCTTTCGTCATTCATCCGCCAGTTGGAGAACTTCGCCGGGGTGATGAACTTCGTCATCTTCCCGATGTTCTTCCTTTCCTCGGCGCTCTACCCGCTGTGGCGCATCCGCGAGGGCAGCTATCTGGTCTATCAGATCGCTGCGCTCAATCCCTTCACCCACACCGTGGAGATGATCCGCTTCGCCATGTACGAGCGCTTCAACGCCGAGGCGGTGGCGATCAGCGTGGCGGTGGCGGCGGTGCTGCTGGTGCTGGCGATCGTGGGTTATAACCCGTCCCGCGGCATGATGGCGCGCAAGGGAAGCTGAAGTTGCAGCGCTTGCGAAGGGCGCAGTGGCGGCTGAACGTCAGGGAGTGCCCTGGCTCTCCTGGTCCTGGCTTTCCAGGCTGCGGTACTCCAGATAGTCGATGATGCGCTGGCGGGTGCGCGGGTCGAGCTCCCACAGCACCATGCGATTGCCGGGCAGGAAGGTGGCGGGCCCGGCCAGGAAGGCGTCGAGGGTATCGCGATCCCATACCAGCTCGGCCTGCTCGAAGGCCGAGGAGTAGTCGAACTCCTCGATGCTGCCCGCCGGACGCCCGAACACGTCGTGCAGACTGGGGCCGGCCAGATGGCGACCGGGCTCGATGCTGTGGCAGCCGACGCACTGGGCGCGGAACAGTCGTTCGCCTTCGGCGTGGGCGTCAGCCAGGGCCGCCAGCGGAACGGTCGCGAGCGTGGCAAGCGCCAGACCGAGGGCATGGCGGGCGCTGGCGAAGCGGGGGCGGAACATCAGAAGCAGCGCAGGTTGGCGTCGGCCTGGGCCTGATGCAGGGCCTGCACCTGGTCCTGCATGCCCCGCTCGGTGCGGAACAGCACACCCAGCTCGCCGCGCTGGTCCTGCATGCCCAGCACCGTCTCGACCTGCTCGTAGGTTTCGTAGGGCAGATGCTCGGCGATCACGTCGATGCTGCAGGAGCACTTCTGCATGGTCAGGTAGCTGTTGCCGTTGGCCGCCATGCAGGCCAGCACGTAATCGACACGCGCTTCGGTGGGGTAGTCGTTGGCCAGGCCGGGCACGGCGAAGGCTATGAGCAGGCAGGCCAAAAGCGAGGGGCGCAGCAGGCGTGCCGCCGTGGTCCGAAGTCGAGGCATTGTTGTTGTCCTCCGGAAGGTGATGGCGCTTTGAGTCATCGCAGCGTATGGCTTCAAGGTATGGCAGTCGGCAGCGTTTTTCCACCGCGAGCAAGGACCTATCGCGCCAATGAAGAAAGCCTATGAGCCGTTGACGGACGGCACCGGTAATCTGCACAGGTCGGCTCAGGCCGATTGCCTGCATTCCCTGCATGGCATTTTCGGCCCGCCGCCCGGCGGGCTTTTTCGTGGACGAGCGGCTCCAGGGAGCCGATCAGCTCTTGTGCTTCTCGTCGCGCACCTCGTAATCCCCTTCCAGCAGTTCCGGCTCGCTACTGCGATAGTGGGCTTCGCCAGAGTAGGTCTCACGAGTGTGGGTCTCGCGATAGTGGTAGCCGCCGCCGGCATCCTTGGCCTGCTCGGCGCGGAGCTGTTCAAGGCGTTTCTTCATGCGGTAGCGCACGATCGGCAGCATGGCCCAGCCGAGCAGCAGAAAGAACAGGCCGAGCACGGTGCCGACGATCAGCAGCACGCCGAACAGCAACCAGGTCAGGATCAGCTTGAGTCCGCTCAAGGGACCACGGTGCGGCTGGCTGGCCCGGGTGCGCCACTGCTGGGCGGCCTGCCAGGCGGCGTTGCGGCGTAGGTCGTTGGGATCGAACATGATCGTCTCCGGGCGGAGCGGCTCCGCCTCACGGGGGTGGTCGGTATTTGTTGGAGACCGCGATGCGGCAAACGTTCCAGGGCCTCAGGCTATCACAGCCATAGCCGCCACAGGGCGGCGGTGACGATACCGGCAGCGATTGCCGCCAGGGCCTTCTGCGTTGTCAGCATCACACCGAGCGTGGCGACCAGCGCCAGGCGGGCGCCCCAGTCGCCCTGTACCGCCATGGGGGTGATCACCGCCACCAGCACCGAGCCTGCCATGGCGTTGATGAAGCGCTCCACCTTGGGGCCGATGGGCACCCGCGACATCACGAACACGCCGCCGGCGCGGGTCAGGTAGGTGACCAGCGCCATGATCGCGATCGCGGCCAGTGCCCCCATGGCCGTGGATGGCAGGCTCATGCGATCGCCTCCTGTGTCGGCCTGGCCGGCAGCAGCAGGCCGGCTAACCCGCCGGCCAGGGCGCCGACGATCACGTGGGAGTGTGGCGGCAGCCAGGCCATGGCGGCCAAGGCAGCCAGGGCGGCAGCACCCCAGGGCACGAGCATGGAGAGGTCGCGGCGCCCGCCCAGCAGCATGGCGAAGAGGAAGCAGCCCATGATCACGTCGAGACCGAAGCGCTCGGGCTCGGCGATGCCGCTACCGAAGATCACGCCGAGCAGCGTTCCTGCCAGCCAGGTCAGCCACAGGGCGATGCCGCCACCCACCAGCATGCCGACATTGGTCTCGCCGCGCTGACGGTCCGCCACCGCCATGGCCCAGTTGGAGTCGCTCATCACTACCAGGCTGGCGTAGCGCTGAGCCGGGGGCAGGTGGGCCAGCCAGGGCTGGATGGCGGCCCCCATCAGTAGATGGCGGGCATTGATGGCAAAGGTGGTGGCGATCAACGGCAGCAGCGGGATCTCCGGCCCCCACAGCTCCAGGGCGGCGAACTGCGAGGCGCCGGCGAACACCAGAGCGCTCATCAGCATGGCTTCGAGCCCCGACAGGCCGCGTGAGAGGGCGGCCACACCGAAGGCCAGGCCGAAGATCACCACGAACAGCGACAGCGGCGCCATGCGCCGGATGCCGACGAGAATGCCGGCGAGATCGAGTCGGGCGCCGGGGGCGGGGGTGTTCATGTCCGCCACACCTCGGCGACGATCTCGTAGCTGCGCAGCCGGTCCGCGCTGGCGTAGGTATCGGTATTGAGCATCAGCTCGTCGGCGCCGGTCTGCTCGAGAAAACGCTCGAGGCCCGCCCGTACGGTCTCGGGGCCGCCGATCACCGCCGCGCCCAGGAACTGCTCGACCTGGACCCGTTCCATGGGCGTCCAGTCGAGGCTCTCGACCGGCGGCAGCGCGCGGGTGCGTTTGCCCCGCACCATGCCGAGAAACTTCTGGCGGGCGGTGGAGGCGAGGAACTCGGCGCGCTCGTCGCTCTCGGCAGCGATCACCGGCAGGCCGACCATGGCGTAGGGCCGTTCGAGCAGGGCCGAGGGGCGGAAGTTTTCGCGATAGAGGCGCAGGGCCTCGTGCAGGTAGCCCGGGGCGAACTGGGCGGCGAAGGCGAACGGCAACCCCTCACGAGCGGCGAGCTGGGCACTGTAGCCGCTGGAGCCGAGCAGCCAGAGCGGCACTCGGGTGCCCTGGCCGGGCACCGCGCGCACCCGCTGGCCGGGACGTTCGTCGTCGAGAAAGCCCTGCAGCTCGGCGAGCAGCTCGGGAAAGTTCTCGGCCCCGGCATAGGGGTCGCGGCGCAGCGCCGCCATGGTGGCGGCATCGGAGCCCGGCGCGCGGCCCAGGCCCAGGTCGATGCGCCCCGGGTAGAGGGTCTCGAGGGTGCCGAACTGCTCGGCGATCACCAGCGGCGCATGGTTGGGCAGCATGATGCCGCCGCTGCCCACGCGGATGCGTGAGGTGGCCCCGGCGATGTGGCCGATCAGCACCGCGGTGGCGGCACTGGCGATGCCGTCGAGGCTGTGATGCTCGGCCAGCCAGTAGCGGGTGAAACCGAGCCGCTCGGTCAACTGGGCCAGGGCGACGCTTTCGGCGAAGCTGTCGGCGATGGTGCCGCCCTGGCGGATGGGCGCCAGGTCGAGCACGGACAGGGGCGTCCGGGAGAGTCGGGACATGTTCGGTACTCGAAAAAATGTTTAGCCTGCTTGGTTTTCCTAGAATCCTCCTGTCGACGCTTTGATGCAATGCCCAAACGTCGCAAGTGAGGCAGGCCGATGGCGGATTGTGTGCCGTTGCGGTCGGACTGCTAGCATGAAAACCCCAAGGACGAATAAGGAAATTCAGTATGGCCAACCATGGAGGGCAGCGGGTCTTTGCCGTGTCGGCCCTGATCATCCTGGCGCTGGTGGTGACCGGCGCCGGCTTTCCCGAGGCGTTTGGCAACGCCGCCGATACAGCGCTGGCCGGCGTGACCCGGCTGTTTGGCTGGTTCTACCTGATCTCGGTGTTCGGCTTCGTCATCTTCCTGGTGGTATTGGCCTTCAGCAAGTACGGCAAGATTCGCCTGGGGCCGCAGGACAGTACGCCGAGCTTCAGCTTCTTCTCCTGGGTCAGCATGCTGCTGGCGGCGGGCTTCGGCGTGGGGCTGGTGTTCTACGGCATGGCCGAGCCGATGCTGCATTACCTCGAGCCGCCCTACGGCGACGTGCCGGCCGAGTCCACCGAGGCGGCGCGCTATGCCATCCAGTACAGCTACTTCAACTGGGGCATACACCAGTGGGCCGCCTTCTCGGTGGTGGGCCTGATCATCGCCTACTTCCAGTTTCGCAAGGGGCAGGCCGGGCTGGTCTCCTCGGTGCTGTCGTCGATCTCGGCGAAATACCCCCGGGTACGCCCCTATGCGCCGACCCTGGACGTGTTCGCGGTGGTGGCCACGGTGATGGGGGTGGCCACTTCGCTGGGCCTGGGCGTGCTGCAGCTCAACGGCGGCTTCAACGCCGTGTTCGGCCTGCCGGAAAGCGTGCTGTGGCAGTTCGTCATCCTGTTCGTGATGTTCCTGGCCTACATGGCCTCGACCTGGTCGGGGCTGGACAAGGGTATCCGGCGCCTCTCCAACCTCAACATGATCCTGTGCATCGGGCTGATGCTCTACGTGCTGATCACCGGGCCCACGGTGATGATTCTCGAAACCATCACCCTCGGTATCGGCGACTACCTGCAGAACTTCATCGGCATGAGCCTGCGCATTTCGCCTTTCACCGACAACACCTGGGCGGCCAACTGGACGATCTTCTACTGGGCCTGGGTGATCGCCTGGTCGCCCTTCGTCGGTACCTTCGTCGCCCGGGTCTCGCGTGGCCGTACCATCAAGGAGTACGTGTTCGGCGTGCTGATCGTGCCGCCGCTGCTGGCCTGCCTGTGGATCGGCGTGTTCGGCGGCGCCGCGCTGCACATGGAACTGACCGGTGACGCCGGCCTGGCGGCGGCCACCGAGGCCAACATCACCGTGGCCCTGTTCGAGATGTTCGAGCGTATGCCGTACAGCGGCGTGCTGTCGGTGATCGCCATGCTGCTGATCTTCATCTTCCTGGTCACCTCGGCCGACTCGGCGTCCTACATCGTGGCCCAGATGACCGACAACGGTTCGATCAATCCGCCGCTGTTCAAGCGGGTGATCTGGGGCGTGCTGATCGCCGCCATCTGCCTCACCCTGATCGCCGCCGGCGGGCTGACCGGGCTGCAGTCGGCCGCAGTGCTCTCGGCGCTGCCGTTCACCTTCATTCTCTACGGCATGATCGTGGTACTGATCCGCGAGCTTCGCGCCGACCGTCAGGCCATGCTGACCCAGCTCTACCGCCGTCACGGCGAAACCCCGGTGGGGGCCGACGCCTTCGAGGCCGAGGCGCTGGGCGAGCAGGAGCGCCTGCGGCGGGCGCCCAACGTGGTCAATCGGCGTATCCATCGGCGTGAGGGAGGCTAGATGGTTGACAACTGCGGTAGCCAGGCGTGGTGACAGGTCGTAAGCTTGAGAAAGAATCGGGTATCGGATGCCTACCATGTCTCTCATCGGCTCACGCCAACGTCCGCTGCAGCGCGGCGCCACCCGGCGCCGCCAGCCGCGTCGCCGTTCTCCGGGCGGCTTCGACCGCTGGCTCGACCGTGCGGTGGACATCGCCGTGATCACGGCCCTGGCGGTGGGGGGCGTGGCGCTGCTCTTGCATCTGCTGCTCTAGGCTCTGTACGAAAACTGTCTGCGCTCGCCCATACGGCGTTAAAAATCGGCTCAAAGTACTCATTTACACCCCGTAAACTCCGTCTTTTCGCCGATTTTTGCCTTGTCTGGCCATCGCTCGCCGACTTTTCGTGCAAAACCTAACGTCGAGGTGAGATGCGCTTTCTGCTTGTCCTGATCGTGCTGACTGCCCTCGCCGCGGCCGCCTGGTGGCAGTTCGAGGAGCGCATTCCCCGCCACTGGCACCCTTGGGCGCCGTTGCACGTCGACGACCCCCTGACCCCGGTGACCAAGTGGAAGCTGCACCGCCTGGCCGAGGATCGCGAAGGCTGTCTGGCGGCACTGGCGACGGTGCCCGAGGGTGCGCTGCGCATGACCCCGCTCGACGATCACGAGCCGGTGAGCGGCTGCCCGCTGGAAAACGTGGTTCGGGTGCATGGCAGCGAGGTCGAGTTCAACGCCAGCTTCGTGGCGCGCTGCCCGCTGGCGCTGGCCTGGGTGATGTACGAGCGGCAGCGTCTGCAGCCTGCCGCCGAGGCCCACTTCGATACGCGTGTGGCGCGGGTCGAACATTTCGGCAGTTTTGCCTGTCGTAACGTCTACGGTCGCGAGGGCGGACGCCTGAGCGAGCATGCCACCGCGGAGGCGCTCGACGTGGCGGCTTTCCACCTGGCCGATGGACGACGTATCACGCTGATCGACCACTGGGACGACGCGAATGCGCGGGGCGACTTCCTGCGTGACGCGCGTGACGGCGCCTGCGATCTCTTCGGCAACGTGCTGGGGCCGGAGTACAATCGCGCCCATGCCGATCACTTCCACTTCGGCATGCGCGGCTTCCGGCTGTGCCGCTGAGGCCGTCAGGCTCGCACCGCGTCGCCGGCCCCCGTACACTCAGAAGCATCTACCCGCTGGCGCACGAGGCTTATGCTGGGATTTTTGCAGGGATTCGCTTACGGGCTGTTCGTCACCTGCCTGCCGTGGTGTCTGGTCGGGCTGGCCAACCCTAGGCTGGCGGTGCCCACCGAGAACCCCAACCGTTTTCAGGTGCTGTTTCGCTACTGCCTGCTGGTACCGTTCATCAGCATGGTGCTGTGGCTGACCTCGCTGTGGGGCGGCTTCGGCCCCAGCCTGGGCGGCTGGTTGGCCGGGCTGGTGGCGGTGGCGGTGGCACTGCCGGTAGAACGGGGCTGGCGTCGCTGGCGCAGCCGGCGACATCAGCAGCGCCTGCAGGCGCGGCTTGCGGCCGAGGCCGAGCGCCAGCGCGCCGACCGTGAGCGTGCCGCCAGGGAGGCGGGGGTGGCCGAGCTGGATCCGGCCCGGCCGCCGGTGGGAGCCGATGAGCTGACCCTGGCGCTGTGCCGGGCCAAGCAGCAGCTGCTCGACGTCAGGCGTGGCGATCTGGCTAGCCAGGTCGATCGTTTCTATACCCGCTACAGCCATGTCATGGAACTGCTCGCCGCCCGTTTCGACAAGAGCGAGCTGGCCTTCGAGCGCTCGCGCAGTCTGATCACCGAGGTCTGCCTCGGGGCGGTGGATACCTTCACCTCCATGGCGGCCCAGGCGCGGGGGGTGATGGGCCTGGATGACGAATACGTGCGCCGCCGCCTGACCCAGGAGGGCAGCCAGCTCTCCGTCGAGGAGCGCATCGCGCTCAAGCGCCGCCTGGAGCTGATCGAGGAGACCGACCGGCGCCTGCGACGCCTGGTGGCGCGCAACGAGTCGGCGCTGACCCTGCTCGACGATACCGCAGTGGCCCTGGCGCGGGTCGAGACCGGGCGCCCGCAGGCATCGCTCGCCACCGACCGGGCGCTGGAAGAGTTGCGTCGCTTCATCGAGGGGGCAGAGCGCTACAGCCGTAGTGAACGTCGTTGAATGCGTGGTCAGCCTGCTCGCGCAGTATCAGGAGCGGAGTTGCTATGGTGGGGGAAAGGCCTGAATGGGGAAGTACTCATGAAGCAGTCGTCCGAACGTGGCTCGCCGCTCTCGCTGCCGCCGGTGGAGCAGATCGCCAGCGAACTCGAGGAGGTGGCGCCCGAGCCGAAGGATAGCGAGGAGATCGTCATCGACGACCCGGAGCTGGAGCAACTGGCGAATGCCTTCGTCGATGACGTGCTGTCCAGCGAAGGCGCCGAGCTCGATCGTCAGCGGCGTGCGGTGGACGAGATGGGCCTCGAGCTGCAGCAGCAGGCAGCGCATCACAGCGAGATGCTGCAGGCTCCGCTGCACAAGCTGGCGCACCAGGGCGACGAGGGTGGCCCGGTGGCCAAGGCGTTGATCGACCTGCGCGGCCACATGCAGGAACTCGATCCGCACCAGCACCGTCTGGCCTCGGGGCCGTTCGACCGGCTGCTGGCGCGTATCCCGGGCGCCGGTAGCCGCATTCAACGTTACTTCCGCAAGTTCGAAAATGCCCAGCAGGCGCTGGACGCCATCATTGCCGACCTGGAAGGCGGCCGCGACATGCTGCGCCGCGACAACATCACTCTCAGCGACGATCAGGAGAGCCTGCGCCAGCTGCTTGGCCGGCTGCAGCGCCAGATCGATCTGGGCCGCCTGATCGACCGGCGTCTGATACAGGCGCTGGAGCGGTTGGGCGACGAGCACCCACAGCGGACCTTCATCGAGGAGGAGCTGCTCTTCCCGCTGCGCCAACGCATCGTCGATCTGCAGCAGCAGCAGGCGGTCAGCCAGCAGGGCGTGCTGGCCCTGGAAGTGATCATCCGCAACAACCGCGAACTGATTCGCGGCGTCGACCGGGCGATCCACGTTACCGTGTCGGCGCTGACCGTGGCGGTAGCGGTGGCGCTGGCGCTGGCCAATCAGCGCCTGGTGCTGGATCGGGTGGAATCACTCAACACCACGACCTCGGAGATGATCGCCGGGACGGCCAAGGCGTTGCGTCAGCAGGGGGTGGAGATCCAGACCCGTGCCGCCTCGGCCCAACTCGACATGCAGGCGCTGGAGCAGGCCTTCGATGACGTGCTGGGTGCCATCGACGATCTGTCGCGCTATCGTCAGGAGGCGCTGCCCCAACTGGATGCCCAGATCGACCGCCTGGCGCAGCTGACGCGCCAGGGTGGCGAGTCGATCGACAGGCTGCAGCGCGGCAACGAGGTCCACTCCCAGGGTGCGGAAGGGAAGCAGCTGCCACCCAAGGACAAGGGCGAGACAGAAGGCTAAGGAGAACCGCCAGGCGATCGGGTGCCTGGGCTATCGTCATCCGCTTCGTTGACGTCCCTGGGCGGCGGCTCGTGGCGCTGAGCGTCGCTCAGCGCCTTGCGTAGCAGCTCCCAGGCCTCGTCGAACCCCTGCTGCAGCGAATCCCAAGCCGCCTCGCCGGCGTACTGCAACTCCTCGAGGCGGCGCTGGGTTTCGTCGCGGCGCCGCTTGAGGCGCTCGATGTCATCCTGGTAGCGATTCTGTGCCTCGGCGCTGGCCTGGCGTGCGCGGGCGACCATGGCTTCTATCTCGGCGTTCCATTCGTCCAGTTGGGCCTTCATCTGCTCGACGAACTCGTCGCGTCTGCTCATACGCTTGCTCCGCCTCCGGCTGGGTCTACTCTATCGATTCTTCGCTACCGGGCCGGTTCCCCGACCGTGCTCAGGTCTGGGTGACGACCCGGTCACGCCCCTGGCGCTTGGCGCGATAGAGCTGGTGATCGGCCTCGGCCAGCAGCGCCTCGTAACCGTCTTCGTCCTGGGCGGGGTCGCTGCTGGCCACGCCGAGGCTGGCGGTGACCCGGCCCGAGCGAGTGGAATGCACATGGGGAATCTCCAGGGCGCGAATCTCCTGATGGATGCGTGCGGCCACCCGCTGGGCACCCGACAAGTCGGTTTCCGGCAGCACGCAGACGAATTCCTCGCCGCCATAGCGTGCGACCAGGTCCGAGGCGCGGTGGACCACACGCGTGAGCGCCTTGGCGATGGCTCTCAGGGTGTCGTCGCCGGCCACGTGTCCATAGTGATCGTTGAATTCCTTGAAGTGGTCGATATCGATGAAGATCACCGAGATGGCATGGCCGCCGCGCTGGGCGCGCTGCCACTCCCGGCTGAGGAACGCATCGAAGTGGCGACGGTTGGCAATGCCGGTCAGGCCATCCATGGTGGAGATCTGCTGCAGCTGGTCGCGCTGGTCGAGACCGTGCTGAAAGGCTTGCAGCAGCCGGTCGACGCTTTCCACCAGGTGGCCCAGCTCGTCGTTGGCATGACGGTCCATGGCCGGCTTGGGCCAGAGGCCCGGACGGCTCGGGTCGGTGTCGGCAATAGCCGCATGAACCTTGAGCAGGGGGCGGGTGACGAACCAGTGGAACGCAACGGCCAGCAGCGCCGCGATGGCCAGCGCCTTGACCACGCCCAGCGAGAAGATCAGCAGGCCGCGCTGGCTGAAGTCGTGCGCCAGGCTGTCGAGCGCCAGGCTCAGCGAGAGTTCGCCGACGGGCTGAGGAGAGGCATTGGCATCGGCCTGGTAGTACAGGGTCTGGTGATAATCGAGGATGTCGCCGAACAGGGCGTGGGCAACCCGGCTGCTGGCCTTGTCCGTCTCGCGCTGCCGTTCCGCCATGCTGCGCCCGAAGTCGTCGCGAAGGGAAACGTGAGCCACGGCACCACCGTAAAACAGCCCTTCGACGACTTGGGTCGCCAGCTCCGGGTTGAGCTGGAAGGCGGCCTCGGCCGCCGTGCCGTGCACCAAGTCGAGGCGATGGCGGGTGTCATCCTGAACCTCACGCTGCATGGCACGGGCGTCCAGGGCCAGCTCGACGATGCCGGCGAGAATGCTCAGCAGCAGTGCGATGGCCAGGGTGAGCCCGGCTTGTTTGGCGGTCAGGCTGCGCCTGAGCAGTTGGCGTTCCATGCCAATGAGTGGGTTCACAAGGGCCTCTCTGTGTTGTCTTTCCGGTCGAGCGCTGCCTGCAGCCGGGCAATGAAATAATCGGGAACCGAGGGGTGGCAGGCGAGATAGAGTTCCACTTCGTTGAAGACGAACAGGCGGCGCAGCGGCAGATTCGCCTCTTCGGCCAGGTAGCGGGCCGCCTGTTCGCCGGTGACCCAGGCGTCGATCACACCGGCCCGCAGGCGGGCGATGTTCTCACGCTCGGCGCTGGCTACGACGATGGGAACGCCCTGGCTGGCGGCATACTGCCCGACGGCGTCCTCGCGAAAGCTGCCCACGCGCAGCTCCGCGAGCTCTTCGAGCGAGCTGGCCTCGATTTCGGCATCCTCGAGGGTGAAGGCGGCCCAGGTGCTCGAGGTCAGCGGCCCCACCCAGGTGAACAGCGCTTCACGCTCGGGCGTGCGAGTGGTCGAGTAGACGCAGTGGCGCTCGCGCAGCTGCGCTTCGGTATAGGCCCTGGCCCAGGGCAGCAGCCTGAACTCTGCGTCGAGCTCGGCGGCGCTGAGGGCGGCGCGTAGCAGCTCGGTGGAGCTGCCGGTGATGGTGCCGTCTGCACCGCGATAGTTGTAGGGTGGATACTCCTCGGTGTTGAAGGCAATGGTGCCGCCAAGAATCTCGCCCACCACGCCCCGCTCGCGCAGACGATCCAGCGCCGCCTGCATGCGTTCGATCAGGTCGGGGTCGGTGTCGCGGTGCAGCGCGTAGTAGAGGTCGGATTCGCTGATGGTCAGGGCCGGGGTGTAGTCAGTGGTCGGCATGCCCTCTTCGTTCATCAACCAGAAAGCCACGTCCTCACCGTAGGCCCACAGATCGACCCGCCCCCGCTCGAGCATGCGCAGCGCGCTGGCGCCTGACATTGCTGCATGGATCTGGGCTTCCGGCACTTCGGCTTCCTGCAGTCGCTGGGCGCCGATGTCCTCGCGGATCACGGCAATACGGTAGTCGCCGGCGATCACGTCCTCGATATCGTTCAACTGGATGCCGCTGTCGCGACGGGCCAGCAGCGATACCCTGTCGGTGGCAATCGGACCCACCCACTGGAACAGCTGCTCGCGCTGCTCGGTGCGCGTGGTGGAGAACAGTACCGTGTTCGGCTCGGACAGGACCGTTTCGTACCCCCGGGCCCAGGGATAGTAGCGCACGTCCTCGCGGGACATGGTGCTACCGGTTTCGGCGAAGATCCGCTCCAGCAGCTCGATGGAGATCCCCTCGAGCCTCTCATTCTGTCGGTAGTTGTAGGGAGGGTACTCTTCGGTGATGAAGGTCAAGGCTTCCAGCTCGGCGGCTGCCGGCAGAGGAAACAGAGCGAGCAACAGTGTCGGCCACCATCTCTTCATACGTCCTGCCCCCTTGCGGCTTGTTCTTCTTGCGATCCTTATCGCTGCCGAGCCGGCATCACCCAGCCTTACCTGGCGCTCATGGATGAGGCTGCCCGACAGAGGGCTTAACCTAGGTTAATCCCGATAATGCCCGGGGGAGCGTGAGAAGTGAAGGTACTGCCTGTCCACGCAAGGGCGACAGCTGACGGCCCGCAGAGGCTGCGGGCCGGGCGACGACTCACTCTTCCGGCTCGAGTCGGTAGAGCGTGCCGTTCTCGTCGCCGATGAGCGCATACAGATAGCCCTCGGGGCTCTGGCGGATGTCACGCACCGGACCCAGCGGCTCCTCGAGCAGTTCCTCCATCTCCATCACCTCATCGCCATTCACTTCGAAGCGATAGATCTGGCCGTTCTCCAGACCGCCCACCAGCAGGTTGCCCTGCCACTGTGGGTAGTGCTCGCTGTCGACCACGGCCAGACCTGACGGGGAGACATCCGAGGAGAAGCGATACGCAGGCTCGATGACCACCTCGTCGGTGAACAGCTCGCCGCTGGCGATGTCGTCGAGCAGGTCCGCGCCGGCGGCCTCGTCGCTGTCGTCGCCCTCCGGCCAGCCGTGATTCTCTCCGCTGCGGATCAGCAGCAGCTCGTCGTGTCCGTTGCCGCGGGCTTCCACGGCCCAGACGTCGCCGCGGCTGCGGTCCACGGCCAGCCCCAGCACGTGGCGATGTCCCCAGGAGTAGATCTCGGGCAGGTAGCCCACGTCCTCGAAGCGTGGGTTGTCCTCGGGCGCCAGACCTTGAGGGTTGAGCCGCAGGATCGAGCCGGCATGATCGTTGGTGTCCTGAGCGCGCTCTGGCGAGCCGCGGTCGCCGACCGACATCAGCAGGCTGTCGTCATCCATCCAGGCCAGGCGTGAGCCGGAATGGGGGCCGGGCTCGGAGCGACGGTTCTGCTCGAACAGCTCTTCCACATCCGTCAAGCGATCGCCAGCCAGGCGCCCGCGGGCCAGCGCCGTGGCCGTTGAGTCGGCGTCGCCGCTGGAGTAGGTGAAGTAGATCCAGCCCGTGTCGGCATAGTCGGGCGAGGCGGCAATGTCGAGCAGCCCGCCCTGATTCTCCACATGAATGCCGGGCAGGCCTTCTACGGTCTGACGCTCGTCATTGTAGAAGCTCTGAATCTGCCCGCTGCGTTCGCTCACCATGTACAGCCCACCGGGCAGGATGGCCACACCCCAGGGGCGCTCGAGATCTTCCGCCACTGCCGCCAGTCTCAGCGTCTGATGCTCGGTTTCCAGCGTCATTTCGTCGGCGCTGGCTGCCGTGGCTACCACGGCCAGCGCCAGCAGAGGAGTACCGTTCCAGCGTCCTTTCATGATTCACCTCCGGTCCATGTGTGACCCTCAGTGTAGTGAAAGCCGCTCCAGCGTCATCTCGGCAGCGAATTGCTGGTAGGCTAGCGCTGCGGGAGGGTCCCGCAGGCAAAGGAGAGGGGGATGAGCGTGATACCGGCGGCGGGCAGCGCGGGCGCCAGGCAGCGGGCATCGAAGAAGGAGATCCTGGGCTGGGCGATGTTCGACTTCGCCAATCAGGCCTATACGCTGCTGATCATCACCGTGGTGTTCGGCGAGCTGTTCACTACCGTCATCGTCGGGGATCGCGGCGACGGCTTTCGTCTGGCCAACCTGCTGTGGAGCCTGGCGCTGGCGACGAGCTACCTGCTGGTGGTGATCACGGCACCGCTGTGCGGTGCGGTGATGGACTACCGGGCGGCCAAGAAGCGCTTTCTGTTCATCAGCTACATCGTCACCGTGATCGCCACGGCGCTGCTCTATTTCGTGGCCCCGGGCTACGTCATGCTGGGCGTGCTGCTGATCGTGGTGTCCAACTACGCCTATTCCATGGGCGAGTCGTTCATTGCCGCCTTCCTGCCGGACCTCGGCCCGCCCCAGGATCTGGGCAAGATTTCCGGCTTCGGTTGGGCGCTGGGCTACGTCGGTGGCCTGTTCGCGGCGGGCTTCACGCTGGTGGCGCTGGGGGAGGCCAGCGCCGACAACTTCGAGCGCATTCGCTGGGTCGGCCCTTTTGCCGCGGCGTTCTTCCTCATCACCGCCATTCCCACCTTTTTATGGGTGAAGGAGCGCGGCACGCCCCAGCCGCACCGCAAGAGCTATCGCGAGATCGCCTGGGAGCGGGTTTCGACCACGCTGCACGAGCTGCGGCACTTTCGCGATCTGGGCATCTTCCTGGTGTCGCTGCTGTTCTCCATGGCCGGGGTCTACATCATCATTGCCTTCGCCTTCATCTACGGCGCCCAGGTAATCGGCTGGGACGAGGCGGTGCGCAACATCATGTTCATCATCGTGCAGATCACGGCGGCAGCCGGAGCGCTGGGCTTCGGCTTCATCCAGGACCGTATCGGCACCAAGTTCACCTACCAGCTGACCCTGATGCTGTGGGTCGCGGCGATTCTGGCCATCTGGGCCACACCGGAGGTCACCGCCTTCCTCAATGCCGCCTTCGGCCTCGACTGGGAGGCCCAGCACCTGTTCCTGTTCGTCGGCTGTCTGGCGGGGCTCTCACTGGGCTCCAGCCAGTCGGCCAGCCGCGCCCTGGTGGGGCTGTTCTCGCCGACGCGCAAGGCGGCGGAGTTCTTCGGCTTCTGGGGGTTGGCCAACAAGCTGGCCGGGGTCTTAGGCATCATCGCGCTCGGATTGCTGCAGTCCGTGGTGGGGCTGCAGGCCTCGATCCTGCTGTGTGCGGCGCTGTTCATCGTGGCCATGCTGATCTGCCTGGCGGTCAACCAGGCCCGCGGGCAGCGGGCGGCGGCCGAGTGGGAGGCGCGCAACGGCGCCGCCGTGGCCGACAGGGAAGCGACGACATGACCCTAGATCCCTTCCTGCTGGTGCTGGTCACCATCACCTTCGTCGTGGCCGGTTTGGTCAAGGGGGTGATCGGCATGGGCATGCCCACGGTGTCGCTGGCGCTGCTCGCGGCCACGGTGGGGCTGCCCTCGGCCATGGCGCTGCTGCTGGCTCCCACCATCATCACCAACGTCTGGCAGGCGCTGGTGGGAGGCTACTTGACGCAGATCGTGCGGCGCCTGTGGCCCTTTCTGCTGGCGTCGGTGGTCACCGTGTGGCTGGGCGTGGCCATTCTGGCCCGGGTCGACGTGCGCTGGCTCTCCGGGCTGCTCGGGGTGCTGATCGCCTTCTACGCCCTGGCCGGGTTGTTCAACCTCGGCCTGGGCAAGCTGGTCAGCCGCGGCCGACATGCTGCGCCGGTCAACGGCGCCCTGACGGGCCTGCTCACCGGCATGACCGGCTCTTCGGTATTTCCCGGCGTGGCCTATCTGCAGTCTCTCGGCCTGCCGCGGGACATGCTGATCCAGGCCATGGGCGTGCTGTTCGTGGCGACCACCATGGCGCTGGGCCTCTCCATGGGAGGGCAGCGTCTGCTCAGCGTGGAGCTGGGCCTGCTCTCGCTGGGGGCGGTAGTGCCGGCGCTGGTGGGCATGCAGCTCGGCCAGCGGCTGCGTCAACGGCTGTCGGAAACCACCTTCCGGCGGGTCTTCCTCAGCGGCCTGCTGGCCATGGGGGTCTACCTGCTGATGCGCTCCCTGACGGGCTGACATGCCAGGGCATGGCCAACTCACTCGGTGAGTGGCACGGATTTCGCTTGTACTCGGTATCGTGTTGGATAGCCAGCCAGGAGAAGCCGATGCCAAGTGACGTTACTGCTCCACGTTTAGATGCTCCCCCCAAACCGCTCGCCCGGCCGATACAGGCCGACCTTTCGGGGGAGGTATTCGCCGGCCTGATCAACCTGTCGGGGCGCCGGCGCTTTACTTCCCAGCGTCTGGTGCTCTATGCCGTACTGGCCGCCCAGGGGCACCCGGAAGCGCTGGATACGGCGCGCGATGCACTAAAATTGTTCCGCGATGCGCACCTTGCCCTTATCGAAGGCAAGAATGGACATCCCGGCGTCTTCTGTGAGGAGCTGCACGAGGCCTATTACGGGGCCTTGGACGGCGAACGCATCATCGCTGAGTTCATTGCTCTGGCCGAGCGCGTGCTGAACGCTCTCGCAGCTGGCGGTGAGGTGCAGACCTGGCTCGATGAGCTGATCCGTTCGGCCACGCCGCTGCTTGCGGTGCTCAACCAGTTGACCCAGATCTACGAGGAGCTCTCTCAACGCCATTCCATGGCCCTGCGGGGCCAGGCGCATGAGCTGCTCGGCACGATCACCGCCATTGCGCGCCAAGCGCGTATCGTCTCCTTCAATGCGCAGATCGTCGCCTCGAGTGCCGGTCAGGCCGGCCGGGCATTCTCGGTGATTGCGACCGAGCTGTCCGGGATCACCGGCGAGATCGACAAGTTGGCCCGAGAGGCGCTGGGCAATGCTGCCTCCTGAGGCGCAGGCATCTGCCATTCGGCTCGCTGGCCATGGGGGTACCTGCTGATGCGGTCGCTACTCGGCTAGGCGGATAACGACCGCGTGCTTCACTCGGCCAGGAAGGCGCGGATGCGTTCACCGGCCTGGTCGATGGCGAGTATGCCGTCCAGGTGGCCGCGCTTGCCCTCGAGGGTGACCAGCTCCACGTCAGCCCCACCGTCCTCGATCAGCTCGGCGGTCTGGCGTACGCCTTCCGGAGCGAACACCAGATCGTTCTCGCTGTAGAGGATCAGGGTGGGCGCCTCGATGCGGCCAAGCCCCTCCTCCAGGCTCCCGCCGTGCCCGGCGATGAACGACTGGTTGGCCTTGACCAGATAGAGCAGGTGGTTGGCGTCGGCCAGTTCGGCCCGGGCGGCGGCGATGTCGTCGAGGGTCTGTTCGATGGCGTAGCGCGCGTCGAGCTCACGGGTCGGGTCGGCGTCCTCGTCGGCCCAGCTGCGGTCGAAGGTCTCGTTGGCCCACAGCCAGTGGTTGGCGTTCAGTGTCACCAGCTTGAGCGCTTCGCGCAGCCCGTCCAGCGGCGGCTCGCTGTCGTAGTAGTCGCCTTCGTTCCAGTTGGCATCCAGGCGAATGGGGGCGGCCCAGGCGCTCAGGGTCGCCAGTAGCCAGGGGTCGGCAACACCGCCGCCGATCACCGGGATCAACCGCTCGACCCGCTCAGGATAGGTGCTGGCCCACTCGTAGGCCTGCAGCGCTCCCATGGAGGGGCCCATCACGGCATGCAGCCGTTCGATGCCCTGGCTCTCGAGCAGGGCCTTCTGCACCTCGACGAAGTCGCGAATGGTGACCAGCGGGAAGTCGGTGCCCCAGGGCTCGCCGGTCTCGGGGTTGGGAGTGGCCGGCCCGGTGGTGGTGACGTTGGGGTCGTGGACGTTGAGGTTGACCAGGGTATCCGAGGCGATGATGTAGTACTCGTCGGTGTCCAGCGGCTTGCCGGGGCCGATGATCGCGTCCCAGTAGCCGGGTGCCGCATCGTCTTCGGCGTAGCGGCCCGCGGCATGGCTGGTGCCGGAGAAGAAGTGGGTGATCAGGATGACGTTGTCCCGCTCCTCGTTGAGCGTGCCATAGGCCTCCCAGCCGATGCGCACCGGCGCGATGGTGTCGCCGCTCACGGTGGTGTATTCGTCCAGCTCGAATACCTGCTTTTCCACCAGCCCGTCCCATGCCGTTGCCGGCGTGCTGGTCAGCAGGGCCGTGATCAGCGCCGCGCCGAGCAGGGCCGGGGCGAGGGGGGAATGACGCTGAGCAATCATGGTCGAATGTTCGATGCGATCATGCATGTGGCTATCCTTGTCGTTATTGAATCGATAGACGTCATTGAAGCGATAGTCGTCGAAGCGCAGCCAAGGGAGGCGCAGCGCCGTTCAGTACAGACAGCCAGACCCAAAGTGTCAAAGCGGGCTAGGCCTGCCAACCGGGAGATAAGACATGAACCGACAGCGCGGTTCGATCAGGCGTGCCGGCATGGGCATGATGCTGCTGTTCTGGGTGTCGTTCATCGGCGTTGGCAGCTGGTGGTTTCACGGGTTCCTGGAAACTCAGCGCAATCCCAACGCGCACCTGGTCAATGCCGTGAGCGGCTCCGACGAGCCGATCGTGCTGGAGCGCAACCGCTCCGGCCACTTCGTCGCCACCGGACGGATCAACGGCGAACCGATCGAGTTCCTGCTCGATACCGGTGCCACCTACGTGGCCGTGCCCGCCGAGTTCGCCGAGCGGCTTGGCCTGCAAAGTGCCGGCTCGGCCTGGTTCAACACCGCCAACGGGCGTGTACGCGGCGACCTCACCCGGCTCGACGAGGTCAGCCTGGGCGGCTTTACTGTCACCAACGTCAACGGCTCCATCAGCCCCGGGCTCGAGGGCGAGGTAGCCCTGCTGGGGATGAGTTTCCTCAACCGTTTCGACATCGAGATTCGCGATGCACGCATGATACTGCGCCCGGCGCAGCAGCCCTGAGGATGTCATGGCAAAGGAACTGAGAGGTCGCAAGGCCGGCAAGCCGAACCAGATACCCGCTCCGGGGTGGCTGGACGTGACCTGGCGGGTCAAGGAGCAGCTAGCGGACGATCACGTCAACATGCTGGCGGCCGGCATCGCCTTCTATTCGCTACTGTCGCTGTTTCCCGCCATGGCGGCGGTCATCTCGCTGTGGGCGCTGGCCTTCGATCCGGTGGAGCTGGCCGAGCAGATCGCTGAGCTGAGCCGCTTCATGCCGCCCGGCGGGGCTCGCTTGATTACCGAACAGGCCGAGGAGGTCGGCGCCAATACCGATACCGGGCTCAGTCTGGCAGCGCTGTTCGGCCTGGCGGTAGCGATGTTCGTGGCATCCAAGGGGGTGCGCGGTCTGCTGGTCGGGCTCAACGTGGTGTATGGCGAGGAGGAGCGGCGCGGTTTCGTGCATCGCATGCTGGTGGTGGCCACGCTGACCATCGGGCTGATCGTGATCTCGCTCGGGGCGATCGGCGTCGTCGCGCTGTTTCCGCTGGTCGTTGGCTGGTTGGCCCTGGAGGGGCCCGTGGTCACCTTGATCAACTGGCTACGCTGGCCGGCCCTGCTGCTGTTGATGATGTTCGTGATTGCGGTGCTCTACCGCTTTGGCCCCTATCGGCGCTCGCCGCGATGGGAGTGGGTCAGCGTGGGCACCGTGGTGGCGACGCTGCTGTGGCTGCTCGGCTCCGGCGGTCTGTCGCTCTATGTCAGCCAGTTCGCCAACATGGACGAGCTGTATGGCTCGCTCGGCGCGGTGGTGATCCTGATGCTGTGGTTCTGGCTCTCCTCGTTCGTCGTATTGCTGGGCGCCGAGATCAACGCTGAAATGGAGCGTCAGACCAAGCGCGATACCACGGTAGGCGAGCCCCGGCCCATGGGCCAGCGGGGCGCCTACGCCGCCGACACCCTGGGGCCGAAACGCCCTTGGCAGCGCAACAAACGACAGCAGGGGGAGCAGGGAGAATGACCGTGAATCTGACTCGCCGGCTCGGCATCGAGCTGCCCATCCTTCAGGCGCCCATGGCCGGTGTACAGGGCGCCGAGCTGGCCGTGGCCGTGAGCGAGGCGGGGGCGCTCGGTGCCTTGCCCTGCGCCATGCTCACGCCGGAAGCCATGGTGGACGAGCTCCAGCGTATTCGTGCCGTTACCGCACGGCCCCTCAACGTCAATTTCTTCTGCCATGCACCGCCGGTGCCGGACGCGGCGCGGCTGGCGCGCTGGCACCAGGTGCTGGCCCCCTATTACGCCGAGTACGGCCTCGATATCGACAGCGTGCCTGCCGGCGCCGGACGGCGTCCCTTCGACCAGGTGGCATGCGATGCCCTGGAGCCCTTCCGTCCCGAGGTGGTCAGCTTCCATTTCGGCTTGCCGGAGGCGGCGCTGATCGAGCGGGTCAAGGGCTGGGGGGCCGTGGTGCTCTCGTCTGCCACTACCGTCGAGGAGGCGCGCTGGCTCGAGGCCCATGGAGTCGATGCGATCATCGCTCAGGGGCTGGAAGCGGGCGGCCATCGCGGCATGTTCCTCAATGATGACGTCACCACTCAGCTCGGCACCTTTGCGCTGCTGCCGCAGGTGGTGGTGGCCGTGTCGCTGCCGGTGATCGCCGCCGGGGGCATCGCCGATGCGCGCGGGGTGGCGGCGGCGCTGGCGCTGGGCGCCTCGGCCGTGCAGGTCGGCACCGCCTTCCTGTGCTGCCCCGAGGCCACCACCTCGACGCTGCATCGCCGTGCGCTACAGAGCGAGGCCGCGCGCCATACGGCGCTGACCAACCTGTACACCGGGCGTCCTGCCCGCGGCATCGTCACCCGTCTGATGTGCGAGCTGGGCCCGCTCAGCGAGGCGGCACCGGCCTTCCCCCTGGCCACCGCCGCCATCGCACCGCTGCGCGGTGCCGCCGAGGCTGCGGGCAGCGCCGACTTTTCGCCGCTGTGGGCCGGGCAGAACGCCAGCAGCTGTCGTGAAGTGCCGGCGGCCGAGGTGGTGCGCGCCCTCGCCGCAGGCTTGGGTTGAGGCAGAGCTGGCAGGCGGCGATAGGGCTGTTATCATGGATGCATGAACAGTATCTCGCCTGCCGAGGCGGTCACCGCCCCCCTTGACGATCCCTTCTACTACCTGGCGAACTTCCGCTTCGTCCTGGACTGGGTGGGCAAGCATCATGCCGACCTGCTGACCCGGGAAGAGCGCGGCCTGCTCGCCGCGTTCGACGTTTTTCCTCGGGCGTCCCAGGCGCTGTTGGTGCGCATGGTGATGCGCAAGGGAGAGCTCTTTCGTACCGACAGGCTCGTCTATGCCGAGATCGGCGATACCGAGTGCGCTCTGGCGCCGCTGGTGGAGGCCGGCTGGGCCGAGGCGGATCCGGTGCTGACCCAGGGCGAGCTGTTTCGCCTGCTGCGTCTGGCCGAACTGCGCCGGGCGCTGGCGGGGGAGATCGCCGCGGCCGGTCTTGCTCCCGGAGCGAGCAAGACGGCGATCAGCGAGGCGTTGTCGGTGCAGGAACTCCAGGCGAAGCGCCTGGCGGAGTGGTGGCCCCAGGCGAACGACGTTCTGGACGGCGAGCGCATCGTGCGGCTGACGGTCATGCCCTGGTGCGACCGCCTGCGGCTGATGTTCTTCGGCAACCTGCGCCAGGACTGGGCCGAGTTCGTGCTCGCCGAGCTTGGCCTGCAACGCTTCGAGCGAGTCGAGCTGACGCCGGGCTCCCGCGCCTTCCAGCATCGCGAAGAGGTCGATGCCTACCTGGCACTGCACGCGCTGCGCGAGCGCCTGGAGCAGGGTGAACCGCTCGCGGCGCTGGTGGCCGAACTGCCGAGCGTGCCGGAAAAGAACGTTTGGCTGGCGCAGCGGCGAGGCAAATTGGCGTTCCTGCTGGGCCAGGCCGCCGAACGAAGCGGCCAGGAAGCCTTGGCCCTGAGGCTTTATGCCGAAAGTGGCGAGGGCGCGGGCGGCCAGGTGGAGGCGCGCATACGCCGCCTGCGGCTGCTGGAGCGGCTGGGTGAATATCGTCAGGCTCATGCGCTGGCCAGCCGGGCATGGGCAGCGGCAGTCGATGAGCAGGAGCGCCAGGCGCTGGCACGCCTGCTGCCCAGGCTGTGTCGGCGGTTGGAGCTGGCGCCACCGAGCCGCGAGCCCGACGCTGCCGTTCGGCGTCTCGATCTCTGTTTGCCGATGGCCGGTGCGATCGGCGTCGAGCGGGCCGTGGCCGAACACCTGAACCGCCCCGAAGCACCGGTTCATTACGTCGAGAACGCGCTGCTCACCGGCCTGTTCGGCCTGCTCTGCTGGCCGGCACTGTTCGCCCCGCTGCCGGGTGCCTTCTTCCACCCCTTCCACATCGGCCCGGTGGATCTCTATCGCGACGACTTCGTCGCGCGCCGGCGCGAGCGCTTCGACGCCTGCCTGGCGCGTCTCGACGACGGCAGCCACGGTGAGGCGATATGGCGCGTCTGGCACGAGAAGCGCGGTGTGGCCTCGCCCTTCGTCTACTGGGACGTGCTCGACGAGGGGCTGCTGGAGCAGGGGCTGGCCTGTATTCCGGCGACTCACCTGCGGGCCTGCTTCGAGCGCCTGCTCGCCGATCTCAAGGCCAATCGCGCCGGCCTGCCCGATCTGATCCAGTTCCTGCCCGGCGCGGCCAGCGGCGAGCCTCGCTATCGCCTGATCGAGGTGAAGGGGCCCGGCGACAGGCTGCAGGACAACCAGCGGCGCTGGCTGGCGTTCTTCCAGGCCCAGGGTATCGAGGCGATGGTCTGTCACGTCACCTGGCAGCAGGGCGGGGCGTCATGAGCGCTGTCGTGACGAGCGGTGAAGCGCCGCTCTATCGCGTGGCGGTGCGGGCGCTGTGCGACTTCACCGCCCGCGAGGGCGATCTCGACCTCCGCTTCACTCCTTCGCCCAGCGCTCGCGAAGGCATCGCCGGCCACGCCCTGGTGGCGGGGCGTCGCGGCGAGCGTTACGAGCGCGAGCTGGCCCTGAGCGGGCATTACCGCGGCCTTGCGGTCAGCGGTCGCGCCGACGGCTTCGACCCGGCGCTGAACCGCCTCGAGGAGATCAAGACCCATCGCGGCGATCTCTCGCGCATGCCCGCCAACCAGCGCGCTCTGCACTGGGCCCAGGTCAAGGTCTACGGGGCGCTGCTGTGCGCCGAGCGGGGGCTCGCTTCGCTGACCCTGGCGCTGGTCTATTTCGATATCGGCAGCGAGCGCGAGACCCTGCTGACCGAGGAGGCCAGCGCCACCGAGCTCAGCGCCTTCTTCGAGGCCCAGTGCGAGCGCTTCCTGAGCTGGGCCGAGCAGGAGGCAGGCCATCGCCAGGCACGCGATACCGCCCTGGCCGGGCTGAGCTTTCCCCACGACGAGTTTCGCCCCGGGCAGCGCGAGCTGGCCGAGAGCGTCTACAAGGCGGCGGCCACCGGACGCTGCCTGCTGGCCCAGGCGCCTACCGGCATCGGCAAGACCGTGGCCACGCTGTTCCCGACCCTGAAGGCGATGCCGCGCCGGCGGATCGACCGGCTTGCCTTCCTGACCATGAAGACCCCGGGACGGCGTCTGGCGCTGGAGGCGCTGGCGCGGCTGGGGGCGGCCAGCGACTGCGGTGAGGGCGGGGAGGGGCGCCTGCCGCTGCGGGTGCTGGAGCTGACGGCGCGCAGCAAGGCCTGCGAACACCCCGACAAGGCGTGCCACGGCGATGCCTGTCCGCTGGCCGCCGGCTTCTACGACAAGCTGCCCGCCGCGCGCCAGGCCGCGGCCGAGCGTGGCTGGCTCGACCGCGAAGCGCTGCGCGAGGTGGCCCTCGAGCATGACGTCTGCCCCTACTACCTGGGTCAGGAGCTGGCACGCTGGAGCGACGTATGCGTGGGCGACGTCAACCACTACTTTGATGTCTCGGCGCTGCTGCACGGTCTGGCCCAGGCCAACGGCTGGCGCCTGGCGCTGCTGGTGGACGAAGCCCACAACCTGGTGGAGCGGGCCCGGGGCATGTACAGCGGGGAGCTGGATCAGCACGCTTTCGCGACGCTGCACCGCAGTGCCCCTGCGCCGCTGGTGAAGCCCCTCGGCCGGCTGATGCGCCAGTGGCAGGCGCTGGTGCGCGAGCAGGGCGGCGCCGACGAAGGGCAGCGGGGCCGCCCCGCCTACCAAGTACTCGATGACCTGCCCGGCCGCCTGGTCGGCGCGCTGCAGCAGGTGGCGACGGCGATCGGCGACTATCTGGCCGAGCATCCTGGCGGCGCCGACCCGATGCTGCAGGAGCGGCTGTTCGATGCCCTCGGCTTCGGCCGTCTGGCCGAGTCGTTCGGCGAACACTCGCTGTGCGACCTCTCACGCCATGGCCGCGGGCGCGCGGTGCTGGGGCTGCGCAACCTGATACCGGCCGACTTCCTGGCCCCGCGTTTCGCCCAGGCACACAGCTGCGTGCTGTTTTCGGCCACGCTGTCGCCGGCCCACTATCATCGCGACCTGCTCGGGCTGCCGGACGACTGTGTGTGGCAGACGGTGGCCTCGCCGTTTCGCAGCGATCAGCTCGAAGTGCGCATCCCGGGCGGTATCTCGACCCGTCTGCGCGACCGCGAGGCCTCGCTCGAGCCCATCGTCGCCGAGCTGGCCGGGCAGTACCGCAGACGGCCGGGACTCTACCTGGCCTTCTTCAGCAGCTTCGCCTACATGGCGGCGGCGGCGGAGCGACTGGCGCGGCTCCACCCCGAACTGCCTCATTGGTGTCAGACCCGCGGCATGCGCGAAGACGAGCGCGACGCCTTCCTGGCCCGCTTTCGCGCGGGCGGGCAGGGCATCGGCTTCGCGGTGTTGGGCGGGGCCTTCGGCGAGGGTATCGACCTGCCCGGCGAGCGGCTGATCGGGGCTTTCATCGCCACCCTCGGCTTGCCACCGTTCGATCCCTTCAACGAGACCCTCAAGGTCAGGCTCGAGGCGCGGTTCGGCAGCGGCGATGCCTACGCCTATCGCATACCGGGGCTGATCAAGGTCACTCAGGCCGCCGGTCGGGTGATTCGCAGCCCCGAGGACCGCGGCACGCTGGTGCTGATGGACGATCGCTTTCAGCGTGCGGAGGTGCGCCGGCTGCTCCCCGACTGGTGGCAGCTCGGCTGAGATGAGTTACCTGATATTACCTGGCGTAACAGTTTCGGATTGTTACCCTTACCGCTGCGTGCTACTTCTTGAACAACACCGACCGCTGGACAAGGAGATGTCTGATGGGAATCGAAGTAGGCGGCCTTTTGGGTCTGATCTGGCTGATCATCCTGGTCTGGGCTATCGTCAAGGTGGCCAAGAGCCCGGCCGGCCCCATTGCCAAGCTGTTGTGGATCATCGTATTGCTGTTGTTCCCGCTGGTGGGGCTGATCATCTGGCTGCTGATGGGACCCAAGGGGTAGCGGGCTCTATGAGGAGCGGTCCCATGGGGCGGGGCCGGGTCATGGATTGTCCCGTGGTTCGCCCCGTTCGCATTTCAGGCATTCGAGCTCGAGGCCTAGGCGTGTACGCCGCCCGGCCTCGGTCGTGACCCAGGGGCGCTCTATCCAGGGCGGCTTATGGCGCACGTGCTGGTTGTGCCCGCGTGCCAGCTCCGCGACCCAGTGCCCTTCGTCGTCCCGGTGGTAACCTACGATGGCTTGTCGCATCTCTCTGCTCATCAGATGTGGCAGGGTCAGCAGTCGATGGCGTTGCCTGCGCGCGCTCTGCCGAAATTGCTCAGTACCAGCTCGGCACCTTGCCCATGCCGGCCGCAGATGCGGAAGGTGCCGTTGTGTCCCGACGACCGGCCCAACGGAGTGAAGCGCACCGGCTTGCCATCCTGACGATAGCTGACGCTGACGCCGCGACCGCCCTCCAGCACCCTGAGCAGGGCATCCGGGGCGAAGTCGTCACCCGACAGCGGGCCGAGCACGATGACCAGCGAGGCGCTCCAATCGTCCATATGGCAGCGCTGCCGGTCCGGGCTGGGGCAGACGACGACCGTGCTGCGTCGGGTAATGGCACTGTTGCGTGCCAGCGAGAGCGCCATGCGCAGACGGTGCGCTTCGGCCACCACTTCCTGGCGGGCGTTCATCGCCTGCAGGCCGGGCACCGCCCAGCCCATCAGGATACCGGCCACGACGATGACGACCAGCAGTTCGATCAGGGTCAGGCCACGTTGGCGTGGGGCGGTGAAAACCGGGGCGTGAGCCGCTTCCATGGCGCTCTCTAGGGTGGTCTCCTCGATGAGGCATCCACTCTAGTCGAGCTGGGCAGAGCGTCTATCAGTCATCGCCGATGAAAACTGTAGGCGATTGCCGCTATGGCCTGACAGCTTACTCCTCGGGGCGCTGTTCCTGCAGGTAACGGTCGCGATGAGCGCTGCTGCAGAACCATTCGCCCTGGTCGCGCAGCGCCTCGCTCTCCGGCACGTGCACCTGGCACCAGCTGCAGCGCACCATCTGATTGCCTTCCTGGTGCGATGCATCCTCCAATTGCCCTTCGCGGTCGAGCTTCCACTCGCGGTACATGCGATAGAGTTTGAGGCCGGCGAAGAACAGCACGGCGAAGATGATCAGGCGAATGAGCAATAGGTTCATCCTTTTCTGGCTCCCTTCTGGGTTGGCGGCTTTGCCAGCCGGACGCCCTTGCGGGACAATGTCATGACATCGATTCTCAAGAGATTCCTACGCCCATGCAAGACTTGACGCTGGTGATGGCGCAGCTGGACCCGCTGGTGGGTGACATTCCCGGCAACGCCGAGCGTGCCATCGAGGCCGTGCGCGAGGCACGCATCGAACACGGTGCCGACATCGTGGTGTTTCCCGAGCTGTTCCTGAGCGGTTATCCGCCCGAGGATCTGCTGCTGCGTCCTTCCATGGAGACCCGCCTGCGTGAGGCGCGCTCGCGCATGGCGGCCAAGATGTCCCGCGACGTGCTGGTGATCATCGGCTATCCCGGCCGCCGCGAGGGACTCGGCTACAATCTGGCCGGGTTGCTCTACAACGGTGAGTGGGTCGGCGAATACGCCAAGCAGGTGCTACCCAACTATCAGGTCTTCGATGAGCGGCGCTACTTCGCCACCGGCGAGCAGAGCCTGGTACTCGAGCACAAGGGAGCCAAGCTCGGCGTGCTGATCTGCGAGGATCTGTGGGACGGTGCGCCGGTGCGTGCCGTGCGCGATGCCGGCGCCGACATCGTCGTCACCTTGAATGCCTCGCCCTATCACCAGGACAAGCCGGCCGAACGCCTGCGCCTGCTCGAGCAGCGTGCCGCCGAGGTGTCGCTGCCGCTGGTCTACGTCAACACCATCGGCGGCCAGGACGAGCTGGTGTTCGACGGCGGCTCGGCCTGCGTCGATGCCGGTGGCCAGGTGCGGGTGGTGGCGCCTTACTGGCAGGCGGGCCTGATGCCGGTGCAGTTCGTGCAGGAGAACGGCGCCTGGGCGCCGGTGGAGGGCGAGATCGAGCCCCTCGAGGAGCCCGAGGAGAGCCTCTACTGTGCGCTGGTCAGCGGGGTGCGCGACTACGTCAACAAGAGCGGCTTCGAAGGCGTGGTGCTGGGGCTATCCGGCGGCATCGATTCGGCCCTCACCCTCGCCATCGCCGTGGATGCGCTGGGGCCGCAGCGGGTGCATGCGGTGATGATGCCCTATCGCTACACCGCCGACATGTCCCAGGAGGATGCGGCCGAGCAGGCCCGGCTGCTCGGCGTGCACTACGAGGTGCTGCCGATCGAGCCGATGGTCGACGCCTTCATGGCCACGTTGGCCGATACCTTCGCCGGCACCGAGCGCGACACCACCGAGGAGAACCTGCAGTCGCGCTGTCGCGGCGTGCTGCTGATGGCGATCTCCAACAAGAAGGGCCTGATGGTGCTGACCACCGGCAACAAGAGCGAGATGGCGGTGGGCTATGCCACGCTCTACGGCGACATGGTGGGTGGCTTCAATGCGCTCAAGGACGTCTACAAAACCTGGGTCTATCGTCTGGCCCGCTGGCGCAACGCCCAGGCCCCGGCCATTCCCGAGCGGGTGATCACCCGACCGCCCTCCGCCGAGCTGGCGCCGGGGCAGCAGGATACCGACTCGCTGCCCGACTACGACACGCTGGATGCCATTCTCATGCGTTATATCGAGGGTGACATGAGCGCCGAGGCGATCATCGAGGCCGGCTTCGAGCGCGACGACGTCTATCAGGTGGTCAAGCTGGTCGATCGCAACGAGTACAAGCGGCGGCAGGCGCCTGTCGGCGTGCGGGTGACCCCGCGCGGTTTCGGACGCGATCGTCGCTATCCCATCGTCAACGGCTGGCAGCCCGGCGATTGACCGAGCCGGGGCGGCCAACGCAGAACCCGCGAGCAAGCTCGCGGGTTCTGCGTTTCGGCCGGACGGTTGAATCAGGCGGAGAGCGACTGGGCGCGCACGTGCTGCGGCTGGAAGGTGCGTCCCCGCAGGCGCTCGTTGCCGGGGTCGTTCTCGATCAGCACCTGCAGCACTTCGCGGGCGCGGTCGCGCATGTCGAGCCCCAGGTAGCCCTCGACCATCACGGCCAGCGCATCGCGGGTGGCCTCGGCTTCGGGATAGTTCTCGATGACCCAGCGGCCGCGCTCCACGGCAGCCAGATAGGCGCCCTTGCGCAGGTAGAAGTCGGCCACGTGCAGCTCGTGGCGGGCCAGCACGTTACGCAGGTAGACGATGCGCTGCTCGGCGTCGGGCGCGTACTCGCTGGCCGGGTAGCGCGATACCAGCTCGCGGAAGTCGTTGTATGCATCGCGGGAAGCACCCAGGTCGCGCTTGGAGATGTCGATCAGGCGCAGGCGCTCGAGGCTGAAGCGGCCCGCCTGCCACGAAGCCAGCCCGCGCATGTAGAGCGCATAGTCGGCCTGCGGGTGGGTGGGGTGCAGACGGATGAAGCGGCTGGCTGCGGCGCGGGCGGCCTCCCAGTCCTGGGTCTGGTAGTAGGCGTATATCAGCTCGAGCTGAGCCTGTTCGGCATGACGGCCGAAGGGATAGCGCGTATCGATAGCCTCGAGGCGCGTAATGGCGGTGGTGTAGCGCCCGCCTTCGAGTGCGTCGCGCGCCTCGTCGTAGAGCTGCTGTTCGGCGACACCTTCGAATTCGTCTTGTTCGTCCGTAGCAGACCTGCCGGCACAGCCACTGATCAAGGCAGCGGCCAGAAGCAGGGCGACAAGGCGTGTGGCGATGGGGGAAACGCGCATCGTGATCCTCGTATCTAACAACTCGTGTCGGCCATGGTAGAATTGGCCATAACCCGTCCACTATAAAGCACCTCGCGCCAAAACGCAGTCCGAGGATGCCCTTCAACGACAGTCCATCATGCCCCAGACCGTGGAAGCCCAGCAGCGTGTGCCCATCTCCCTGGCCGGGAGCCGTCTCGATCAGGCCGCCGCCGAACTCTTTGCCGACCATTCCCGCGAGCGGCTCAAGGGCTGGATCAAGGCGGGCGCGCTCACCGTGGACGGCCGGCCGGGCAAGCCCAAGGACAAGATGGCGGGCGGCGAGTGGCTCGAGCTGGTGGCCACGCTCGAAGAGGAGACCCGCTTCGAGGCCGAGGACATCCCCCTCGACATCGTCCACGAGGACGATGAGGTGCTGATCATCGACAAGCCGGCCGGCCTGGTAGTTCACCCTGCCGCCGGAAATCCCGACGGCACCCTGCTCAACGCCCTGTTGCACCACTGCCCGAGCCTTGCCGCCGTGCCGCGTGCCGGTATCGTGCACCGGCTGGACAAGGACACCACCGGTCTGATGGTGGTGGCCAAGACCCTGGCGGCCCAGACCGCCCTGGTGGAGCAACTGCAGGCCCGCACCATGTCGCGCGAGTACGATGCGGTGTGCGTCGGCGTGATGACCTCCGGTGGCACCGTGGATGCCCCCATCGGCCGTCATCCCAAGGATCGCAAGCGCCAGGCGGTCCATCCCAGCGGCAAGCCGGCGGTGACCCACTATCGGGTGGTCGAGCGTTTCCGCACCCATACTCACGTGCGCTGTCGGCTCGAGACCGGGCGCACTCACCAGATCCGTGTGCACCTGGCCCATCGACGCTTCCCGCTGGTGGGCGATCCGGTATACGGTGGGCGGCTCAAGCTGCCGGCCGGGGCCAGCGAGGAGCTCAAGACGCTGCTGCGCGAGTTTCCCCGGCAGGCGCTGCATGCCCGCAAGCTGGCTTTTCTGCATCCTGCCAGCGGCGAGGCGGTGGAATTTCGGGCGCCGCTGCCCGACGATCTGCTGCTGTTGATCGACTATCTGCGTGACGACCACGAGGTCATGCGCTGAGGAGCCCGGATGAGCGATGCCCCCCATCTGCAACCGACCCTGATCGAGCCCGACTGGCCGGCGCCGGCCAATGTCGGCGCGTTCGTCACCACCCGCGAGAGCGGCCCCAGCCAGGGCGAGTTCGCCTGCTTCAATCCGGCCGACCAAGTGGGCGACAACCCGGCTCACGTGGCGCTGTGCCGCCGTCTGCTGGCCGATGAGATCGAAGACGAGCGGCCGCTGCTGTGGCTGCGCCAGGTGCATGGCGCCAGGGTGCAGTCGAGCTACAGCGACAGCGTACCCGAGGCAGATGCCTCGGTGGCCTTCGACCGCGGCCACGCCTGCGTGGTGCTCACCGCCGACTGCCTGCCGGTGTTCTTCTGCGACCGTATGGGAACCCGGGTGGGGGTAGCCCATGCCGGCTGGCGCGGCCTGGCCGGCGGCGTGCTCGAGGCGGCGGTGGCTGCGCTCGGCGTGCCCTCGGAAGAGATCATGGTCTGGCTGGGGCCGGCAATCTCCAACGCCCAGTTCGAAGTCGGCCCCGAGGTGCAGCGGGCGTTCGTCGGCATCCATCCCGAGGCGGCGGCGGCATTCGACCCCAGCCCCTATCGTCTGGGCCATTACATGGCCGACCTCTACAAGCTCGCCCGCCTGCGCCTGGAGCGGCTGGGGGTCGCCCATATCAGCGGCGGCCACTTCTGCACCGCCTGCGAGCCGCGCTTCTACTCCTACCGCCGCGACAACGGCAAGACCGGACGCATGGCCAGCGTGATCTGGCTACGCTGATCCAGATCAAGGACGGTTCGCTTTCCCTGGCCGGCGACTTGAAAGCCGGCCACGCTGACTCCATTGAATCTGTCAACGATACGACAGGGCCGAGCGGCGCGTCCGAACGCGCCGCCACCCCGATGGAGGAAAGCGAATGCGTTTCGACAAGTTCACCGCCAAGCTGCAGAACGCCGTGGCCGATGCCCAGTCGCTGGCCGTGGGCCGTGGCCACAACCAGCTCGAGCCCGGCCACCTGCTGTTGGCGCTGCTCGATGCCCGGGACACCGGCATCAAGGCAATGATCCAGAAGGCAGGCGGCGACGCTGCCCGCCTGCGCGATGCCCTGGCCGGACATCTCGACGACCTGCCCAAGGTCGGCCAGTTCACCGGTGAGGTGCAGCCCTCGCGGGATCTGATCAAGCTGTTCAACCTCACCGACCGTGAGGCGCAGAAGCGCGGCGACCAGTACATCGCCAGCGAGCTGGTGCTGCTCGCCGCGCTGGAGCTGAACCATGCGGTGACCAAGCTGCTGACCCAGGCCGGCGTGACCCGCAAGGCGCTGGAGCAGGCCGTCGACAGCGTGCGTGGCGGCGAGCGGGTCGACGACCCCAACGCCGAGGAGCAGCGCGAGGCGCTGGAGAAGTACACCCTCGACCTCACCGCGCGTGCCGCCGAGGGCAAGCTCGACCCGGTGATCGGCCGTGACGACGAGATCCGCCGCACCATCCAGGTGCTGCAGCGGCGCACCAAGAACAACCCGGTACTGATCGGCGAGCCCGGCGTGGGCAAGACCGCCATCGTCGAGGGCCTGGCCCAGCGCATCGTCAACGGCGAGGTGCCGGAAGGGCTCAAGGACAAGCGCGTGCTGTCGCTGGACATGGGCTCGCTGCTGGCGGGAGCCAAGTTCCGCGGCGAGTTCGAGGAGCGCCTGAAGTCGGTGCTCAAGGAGCTGGCCCAGGAAGAGGGCCGGGTGATCCTGTTCATCGACGAGCTGCACACCATGGTCGGCGCCGGCAAGGCCGAGGGCGCCATGGACGCCGGCAACATGCTCAAGCCGGCGCTGGCCCGGGGCGAGCTGCACTGCGTGGGCGCCACCACCCTCGATGAGTACCGCAAGTACATCGAGAAGGACGCCGCCCTGGAGCGGCGCTTCCAGAAGGTGCTGGTCGACGAGCCTTCCGAGGAGGACACCGTGGCGATCCTGCGTGGGCTCAAGGAGCGCTATGAGGTGCACCACAAGGTCGACATCACCGACGGCGCCATCATCGCTGCGGCCAAGCTCTCGACCCGCTACATCACCGACCGCCAGCTGCCCGACAAGGCCATCGACCTGATCGACGAGGCGTCGTCGCGCATTCGCATGGAGCTCGACTCCAAGCCCGAGGAGATGGATCGCCTCGACCGCCGGCTGATCCAGCTCAAGATGGAGCGCGAGCACCTCAAGAAGGAGACCGACGAAGCCTCCAAGAAGCGCCTCGAAAGCCTGCAGGAACAGATCGACGAACTCGAGCGCGAGTACGCCGACCTCGACGAGATCTGGAAGGCCGAGAAGGCCAGCATCCAGGGGGCGGGGCAGTTCAAGGAGGATCTCGAAAGAGCCAAGATCGAGCTGGAGCAGGCACAGCGCAAGGGCGACCTGACGCGCATGTCCGAGCTGCGCTACGGGGTGATACCCGAGCTGGAGAAGAAGATCGCCGAGTCCAGCGAAGCCGAGGCCGATACCTCGCAGCACAAGCTGCTGCGTTCGAACGTCACCGAGGAGGAGATCGCCGAGGTGGTGTCGCGTTGGACCGGCATCCCGGTAGCCAAGATGCTCGAGGGCGAGCGCGACAAGCTGCTGCGCATGGAAGAGGCGCTGCACCAACGGGTGATCGGTCAGGAGGAGGCGGTCACCGCGGTGGCCAACGCCGTGCGTCGCTCACGCGCCGGGCTCGCCGATCCCAACCGGCCCAACGGTTCGTTCCTGTTCCTCGGCCCCACCGGGGTGGGCAAGACCGAGCTGTGCAAGGCGCTGGCGAGCTTCCTGTTCGACACCGAAGAGGCCATGGTGCGTATCGACATGTCGGAGTTCATGGAGAAGCACTCCGTGGCGCGGCTGATCGGTGCGCCGCCCGGCTACGTCGGCTACGAGGAGGGCGGCTATCTGACCGAGGCGGTGCGGCGCAAGCCCTACTCGGTGCTGCTGCTCGACGAGGTGGAGAAGGCCCATCCCGATGTCTTCAACATCCTGCTGCAGGTGCTGGAGGACGGGCGCCTGACCGACGGCCAGGGACGCACGGTGGACTTCCGTAACACCGTGATCGTGATGACCTCCAACATGGGCTCGGACATCATCCAGCGCCTTGGCGGAGACGACACCAAGTACGACGAGATGAAGCAGGCGGTGATGGACGTGGTGGGTATGCACTTCCGTCCCGAGCTGATCAACCGCATCGACGAGGTCGTGGTGTTCCACGCCCTGCGTCAGGCGCAGATCGAGGCCATTGCCGGCATTCAGCTCGACCGGCTGCGGGCACGTCTGGCCGAGCACGGCATGCAGCTCGAGGTCAGCGACGAGGCGATGGCACAACTCGCCCTGGCGGGCTTCGATCCCGTATTCGGTGCGCGACCGCTCAAGCGGGCGATCCAGAGCCGTATCGAGAACCCGCTGGCGCAGGATCTGCTGGCCGGCCGCTTCGCTCCCGGCGACACCATTCACGTCGAGGTGGAAGAGGAAAAGCTGGTGTTTCGTCGCTGATACATAACGTTACGCATTGGCCGCTGCTCGATCCGGCAAACGGCTACACTACTAGTAGGTTGCGTCCTGTAACCCCCTTGCCCGCCCGCGCAAGCCGGCGGGTTTTTTTATCGACCCGGCGCCCGTGTGGCGGCTCACGGTTGACACTACCGCAAGGCTGTTGGAATCTTGAGCGTTCCTGATTTGCGGGCGCGGATTCCAGCGGGCAACCCCCCATCCCCGCGCGAAGGGTAGGCCACATTGGCCTCTACCCGCCGAAGGACTACCGGAATGCGGCCAACCGCCGCTTCTGGCCAATGCCCCGACGCGGCGATCCGCCGTGATGGGAATGCCGGGCTACCGCGAGCGCGGTCGCCGCTGTGCGTTCCCGATGAGAGTGCAGGCCCCAACAGGGCTAAATGCCAGGGTTTGGCATCAGGTGTCGGCTCGGCCGACAGCGGCATACCGCCGCACTCGAACCCGTGCCCATCAACGGGCGCGGATCGCACTCGAGACCTCCAGGGGAGATACACTAGTGGAATTGCTTTCCGGCGCGGATATGATCGCCCGATTCCTGCAGGATGAAGGCGTCGAATACATCTATGGCTATCCGGGCGGCGCGGCGCTGCACATCTACGACGCGCTGTTCCGTCAGGACAAGGTCAAGCACATCCTGGTACGCCACGAACAGGCGGCCACCCATGCCGCCGACGGCTATGCCCGGGCCTCCGGCAAGCCCGGCGTGGTGCTGGTCACCTCCGGCCCCGGCGCCACCAACGCCGTCACCGGCATCGCCACCGCCTACATGGATTCGATACCCATGGTGGTGCTGTGCGGTCAGGTGATGAGCCACCTGATCGGCGACGACGCCTTCCAGGAAACCGACATCATCGGCGTGACGCGCCCGATCGTGAAGCACAGCTTCTCGATCAAGCATCCGACCGAGATTCCCGAAGTGCTGAAGAAGGCCTTCTACCTGGCCTCGACGGGTCGGCCCGGCCCGGTGGTGGTGGACATTCCCAAGGACATGACCGCTCCCACCGAGCGCTACGAATACGTCTATCCGAAGAAGGTCAAGCTGCGCTCCTACAACCCGGTGGCGCGGGGTCATACCGGCCAGATCAAGAAGGCCGTGGAGATGATGCTCAAGGCCAAGCGGCCGGTCTTCTATACCGGTGGCGGGGTCATCACCGGGCGTGCCTGCGAAGGGCTCACCGACCTGGTCAAGCGGCTCGGCTATCCCATCACCACCACGCTGATGGGTATCGGCGCCTACCCGCAGAGCGATCGGCAGTGTCTGGGCTGGCTCGGCATGCACGGCTCCTATGAGTCGAACATGGCCATGCACCATGCCGACCTGATCATTGCCATCGGCGCGCGCTTCGACGACCGCGTGACCAACAACACCTCCAAGTTCTGCCCCACGGCCAAGATCATCCATGTCGACATCGACCCCAGCTCCGTGTCCAAGACGGTGCGCGCCGACGTGCCCATCGTCGGGCCGGCGGCCAGCGTCATCGATGAGATGATCAGCCTGGTGCAAGGCAAGGAGATCGCTCACCCCGAGGCGTTGACCGAGTGGTGGCAGAAGATCGACGGCTGGCGCGAGGAGCGCCGCGGCAAGCTCTACGAGCCCTCGAAGCCCGGCGAGCAGCTCAAGCCTCAGGAGGTGATCGAGGCGCTGTGCGAAATCACCCGCGGTGAGGCCTATGTGACCACCGACGTGGGCCAGCATCAGATGTTCGCCGCCCAGTACTACAAGTTCGACAAGCCCAACCGCTTCATCACCTCGGGCGGGCTCGGCACCATGGGCTTCGGCTTCCCGGCGGCCATGGGCATCAAGCAGAACTTCCCCGAGGAGACGGTGGTCTGCGTCACCGGCGAAGGCAGCTTCCAGATGATGATGCAGGAACTCTCCACCTGTAAGCAGTTCGGCGGTGGGGTCAAGATCATCAACCTGAACAACGCCTCGCTGGGCATGGTGCGCCAGTGGCAGGACCTCAACTACAAGTCCCGCCACGCCCACTCCTACATGGAGTCGCTGCCCGATTTCGCCAAGCTGATCGAGGCCTATGGCTTCACCGCGCTGCGGGTGGAGACGATGGACGAGCTGCGCCCGGCGCTGGAACGCACCTTCGCCGACAAGCACGAGCTGGTGTTCGTCGATGTCATCGTCGACCCGCGCGAGCACGTTTATCCGATGCAGGTGCCCCTCGGCTCCATGCGTGACATGCTGCTTTCCAAGACGGAGCGGACCTGATGCGCCATATCATCTCGATTCTCATGGAAAACGAACCGGGCGCACTGTCTCGCGTGGTAGGGCTGTTCTCGCAGCGCAACTTCAACATCGAGACGCTCAACGTGGCGCCCACCGAGGACCCGTCGCTGTCGCGGCTGACCGTGACCACCGTCGGTGACGACCGGGTGATCGAGCAGATCACCAAGCACCTCAACAAGTTGATTGACGTGATCAAGCTGGTCGACCTCACCGAGGGTAACCACATCGAGCGCGAGCTGATGCTGGTGAAGGTCAAGGCGCTGGGAGCGGCCCGCGATGAGGTCAAGCGGACCGTCGACATCTTCCGTGCGCAGATCGTCGACGTCACGCCGAGCCTCTACACGGTGCAGATTACCGGCGATGCGCCCAAGCTCGATGCGTTCCTGCAGGCCATGGGGCCGGTGGGTATCCTCGAGGTGGCGCGGACCGGGGTGTCGGGCATCGCCCGCGGCGATAAAGTGCTCAGCCTTTGAGCTACTGCCAGTCGTATCGACTAGCCGCCCTTCGGG
Source organism: Billgrantia desiderata (assembly GCF_900108215.1). Classification (NCBI taxonomy): domain Bacteria; kingdom Pseudomonadati; phylum Pseudomonadota; class Gammaproteobacteria; order Oceanospirillales; family Halomonadaceae; genus Billgrantia; species Billgrantia desiderata. The sequence goes on from NZ_FNVC01000030.1 coordinate 50,107, forward strand.
GCGGCTTTTTCGTCGCTAGCGTTCGCTGACCGTTTCCCACAGCGCCTGAATCAGCGGACTCTTGAGCTGCCGATGCAGCACGCAGAGCCCGACGTCGTAATGGGGCAGCTCGGGCTTCACCGGCAGTACCCGCACCCGCTGGGCCAATGGGCTGTTGTCGAGCACGATCCGCGGCACCACGCCGATGCCGAAGCCGAGCCCCACCATACTGACGATCGCCTCGTGACCGGCCACCTGGGCGTAGATGCTGGGCGGCACGCCCAGGGCGCGGAACCACGTATCGGCATATTCCCGTGACAGACCCGCCTCGGAGAGAATCATCGGCACGTTGCGCCACTGCTCGATGGAAGGGGAGTCGGGCGTGGCGGGGACCCATTCGGCCTGGGCCATCGGGGCAATGAACACCAGCGGCGAGCGGGTCAGCGACTTGAAGGCCAGGCCGGCCGGCATGCTGCGTGGGCGCGGTGTGATGGCCATGTCCTCCTCGCCGGCCAGCACCCGGCCCATCGACTCCGCCGGATCGCCGGTATGCAGCTTGAGTTCGATGCGTGGATGGCGCTGGCGCACGTCGCTGAGCAGATCGTAGAGGAAGCTGTAGCTGGCGGTGACCGAGCAGTAAATGCTGATTTCGCCGGCAAGCTCGCCGGCCTGGCTGCCCAGAGCGTGGCGCAGCATCTCCCATTGGCCGAGCGCCTCACGGGCGTACTGCTGGAAGAGGTGGCCCTGACGGGTCAGGGCGACATGCCGGTTGTCGCGCACGAACAGCGGTGCATCGAGCGCCTCTTCGAGCTGGCGAATGGTCCGCGAGAGCGTCGAAGGGCTGACGTGGCACAGCTCGCTGGCACGACCGAAGTGCAGCGTATCGGCCAGGGCGAGAAACTGCTTGAGGGGGCGCATGTCCATCGAGCCATTATTGCATATCTCGGCATGTCGTGTTGCAAATATCGCGTTTTACGCAACGTGCGTGCGGCGTTATGGTAGCCACATCGAAAGAGCCGACTCCCAGCGCCGCGACAGACGGCGCGGGTGGCCGTCAACGCTGACACGACACTTCGCCAACCTTCGCTTCAGGAGCAACACACATGCACGTCTACTACGACAAGGACTGCGACCTCTCCCTCATTCAGGGCAAGAAGGTCACCATCGTGGGCTACGGCTCCCAGGGTCACGCCCATGCCAACAACCTCAAGGAGTCCGGTGTCGACGTCACCGTCGCACTGCGCCCGGGTTCGTCCTCCGCGGCCAAGGCCGAAGGGGCCGGCCTCAAGGTCGCGTCCGTCGAGGAGGCGTGCAAGGCGGCCGACGTGGTGATGGTGCTGGCGCCTGACGAAAACCAGAAGGCGATCTACGAGAACCAGATCGAGCCGAACCTGAAGCAGGGTGCCACCCTGGCCTTCGCCCACGGCTTCAATATCCACTACAACCAGATCGAGCCGCGCAAGGATCTCGACGTGATCATGGTGGCGCCCAAGGCACCGGGCCACACCGTGCGCTCCGAGTTCGTCAAGGGCGGCGGTATCCCGGACCTGATCGCCATCCATCAGGATGCTTCCGGCAAGGCCAAGGAGCTTGCACTCTCCTATGCCGCAGCCATCGGCGGCGGTCGCAGCGGCATCATCGAGACCACCTTCAAGGACGAGACCGAAACCGACCTGTTCGGTGAGCAGGCCGTGCTGTGTGGCGGTGCGGTCGAGCTGGTCAAGGCGGGCTTCGAGACCCTCACCGAAGCGGGTTATGCCCCGGAGATGGCCTACTTCGAGTGTCTGCACGAGCTCAAGCTGATCGTCGATCTGATGTACGAAGGCGGTATCGCCAACATGAACTACTCCATCTCCAACAACGCGGAGTATGGCGAGTACGTTACCGGCCCCGAGGTGATCAACGAGCAGTCCCGTCAGGCCATGCGCAACGCACTCAAGCGCATCCAGACCGGTGAGTACGCCAAGATGTTCATCCAGGAAGGCAACACCAACTACCCCTCGATGACCGCCCGTCGTCGCCTCAACGCCGAGCACGAGATCGAGCAGGTCGGCGCCAAGCTGCGCGGCATGATGCCGTGGATCGCGGCCAACCAGCTGGTGGACAAGACCAAGAACTGATTGTCCGTTTGGCGCATCTGTATCACCCAAGGGCGCGGACTTTCCGCGCCCTTGGCGTTGCTGCGGTCAGTATGCGCACTGTCCGCTTCGGTATCTCGGTGTAGAATGTGATGACAACCTTCGGGTGAACCCATTCTGGCAACGGACGAGACGAATGAGTCAGGAGCCCCGCAACACCGAGCACGATGTTTCCCAAGATGCCCCGGAGGCTGGCCCTGCTGATGGCAAGCGAGAGCAGCCAGCCGAAGAGGATCTGGCTGCCGCCTTCGTACGTGAGACGGAGGTGATCGAGGAATCGATCGAGAATGGCAAGAAGGTACGGCGCAAGGGCATCTACCTGTTGCCCAACCTCTTCACTACCTCCGCCCTGTTTGCCGGCTTCTTCTCGGTAGTGGCGGGTATCAACGGCGACTTCACCGCCGCTGCCGTGGCCATCTTCATCGCCATGGTGCTGGACGGCCTGGATGGCCGGGTGGCTCGTCTGACCAACACCCAGAGTGCTTTCGGCGCCGAGTACGACAGCCTGTCCGACATGCTCTCCTTCGGTGTAGCACCGGCGCTGGTGGCGTTTACCTGGATACTTCAGGACATCGGCAAGACCGGCTGGGTGGTGGCCTTCCTCTACGTCGCCTGTGCGGCGCTGCGGCTGGCGCGCTTCAACGTCCAGCTCGGTAGCGTCGACAAGAAGTGGTTCATCGGCCTCCCCAGTCCTTCGGCGGCAGCCTTCGTGGCCGCCAGCGTGTGGACCTTCCACAGCTTCGATGCCGAGGCCTTCGGCTTCAAGCTGCTGATGCTGTTCGTGGTGGCGACCGCCGGTATCCTGATGGTCAGCAATATTCGCTACTACAGCTTCAAGGAAATCGATCTCAAGGGGCCGGTGCCTTTCGTGGTACTGCTGGCCATCGTGCTCGGCTTCGTAGTGATCTCGGTCGAGCCTTCGGTCATGCTGCTGCTGCTGTTCGGCGCTTACGTGGCATCCGGCCCGACGCTTGCCGCCATGCGCAAGATGAAACACTCTCCACCCTCGAGTTGAGTGGCTGTCCGATCTTCGACGCCCGCCCCGTGCGGGCGTCGTCGTCTTCGCCCCGGGGGCAAACCATCCACAGCCCCTGGCCGCCGAGCGCCTGTGGATAGCTCGCTCGCCCGCGTCTCGTCACCGCGTTGCCATCATCCTGAAATTTTTTTACAGCCGCCCCTTGCGGGGCTCAGGGGAAAACCGTAAAGTACGCATCCGCTGCCGGTGACGGGCAACGTCGCAGGCGGTGCTAAGAGTGGTAAGTGGTTGTCGTTGTTTGAGTTTTTCGATTCGTTTCGCAAAATTCTCACTTGACGCCCACGGCGGATTCGGTAGAATGCGCCCACTCGAAAGCGGGTCCGGCAACGGGCTTGCGGCCGCCGGCTCCGGCTGGTCTTCGCGGTCAGGATCACCTCGGTGACGGCCCCGAAGAGAGTTGACAAACTCCGGCGCTTCAGTAGAATACGCCTTCCTCGCAGGGCGCTGGCGAGGCCCCTCGATCACTGGATCGACGGCCGCGACAGCAAGCGAGACGCTCCGCGCTTCAGGCTGAGGCTTGAAGAGAAAAGGAGCCGCTCTTTAACAATCGATCAGGTAATTCATGTGGGCGCTTGTCGATGAGGTGGTGAGAAGTCACACCATTTCAAGGCAAGCGACTCGTCGAGACCTTCGGGTCTTTTGAGAAGCTTTGACCTTGAGCCAAGTTTGGTCCGCTTTCTGCTCCTGTTTCGGCAGGGGTCAGGGTAAG
>NZ_FNVC01000032.1:0-53045 GCF_900108215.1 Billgrantia desiderata
CCAAGGATCGGGAGGAGCTGCTGGCGTTCTATGACTACCCGGCAGAACACTGGGTGCATATCCGCACCACCAACCCGATCGAATCGACCTTCGCCACGGTCCGCCTGCGGAGCAAGCGCAGCCGGAACTGCGGCTCCAGAGCGACGACCCTGGCGATGGTCTTCAAGCTGCTTCAGAGCGCCCAGAAGCGCTGGAAGCGGATCAAGGGGTTCAACAAGCTGGAGCTGGTCGTGAACAACGTCCAGTTCAAGGACGGCGAACCCTTGACCGATCAGTCAGACAGGACTGCCGCCTGACCTGCCATACACAGGATTTGACAATAACTCTACTAGGGTTAAGCGAGTTGGCAGTGGATTAGCCATTCAATAACAAGATACAAGGAGAAACATACTAATGATGTCCAAGCTACGCTTCCCTCTGTCCCTTCCCGTCCTGACGCTGACGGCAAGCCTGACCGCCCTGCCGCTGCAGGCCGACACGCTGCGCATCGCCATCATGGGCGAGCCGGCCTCCCTCGACCCTCACAAGATCAGCGGCACCTGGGAGAACGACGTGGTAGGCGACCTCTTCGAAGGCCTGATCACCGAAGCCGCCGACGGCGAGCGCATTCCCGGCGTGGCCGAGTCGTGGGAGATCTCCGAAGACGGCACCGTGTATACGTTTCAACTTCGTCAGGACGCTCGCTGGTCCGACGGCGAGCCGGTGACCGCCGAAGACTTCGTCTTCGCCTTCCGGCGTATCCTTACCCCGGCGACGGCCGCCGACTATGCCTACCTGCTCTATCCGGTGCAGAATGCCGAAGCGATCTACACCGGCGAGGCCGAGCCAGAGACGCTGGGCATCGAGGCCCTGGACGATCATACCCTGCAGATCACCCTGGAACGCTCGACCCCCTATTTCCTCGACCAGCTCTCCCACTACACCGCCTACCCGGTGCCCAGGCACGTGGTGGAGGAGCACGGCGACCGCTGGTCGCGACCCGGCAGCATGGTCTCCAACGGTCCCTTCAAGCTCCAACGCTGGCAATCGCAGACTCGCATCGAGGCGATCCGCAACGAGCACTTCCATGATGCCGACAATGTCGCACTCGACCAGGTGGTTTACTTCCCCATCGAGGAGCGCAACACGGCTCTCAACCGCTTTCGTGCCGGTGAGATCGACGTGGCGCGGGAGTTCCCGACCCAGCAGTATCGCTGGCTGCGTGACAACCTGCCCGACGCGACCCACACGGCGCCCTTCCTCGGCATCTACTACTACGTGCTCAACTCCCGCGAGGGCCACCCTACGGCGGACCCGCGCGTGCGCAAGGCATTGAGCCTGGCCGTGCGCCGCGAGGTGATCACCGAGCAGATCCTGGGCACCGGCGAGGAGCCGGCCTACAGCTTCGTCCCGCCCGGTGTCAGCCACTACGAGCCGGCGATGGTCCCGTTCGTCGACATGCCTCAGGAGGAGCGCCTGGAGCGCGCCCGCGAACTGATGAGCGAGGCCGGCTATGGCCCCGACAATCCCCTGCAGCTGCGTCTGCGCTACAACACCAGCGAGGATCACCGCCAGGTGGCCATCGCCATCGGCGCCATGTGGGAGCCGCTGGGCGTCGAGGTCGACCTGTTCAACTCGGAAGTCGCCGTGCACTACGCCGACCTGCGGCAGGGCGACTTCGACGTAGCACGCGCCGGATGGATCGGCGACTACAACGACGCCCAGAATTTCCTCAGCCTGCTGGAGAGCGGCGTGGCCAACAACTACGGCGCCTACAGCAACGAGGAGTTCGATGCGCTGATGCACGAGGCCGCCGAGACCCAGGATCTCGACCGCCGCGGCGAGATCATGGCCGAGGCCGAACGCCTGGCTCTCGAAGACAGTGCCACCCTGCCGATCTTCTATTACGTCTCGCGCAACCTGGTGAATCCCGCCCTGCAAGGCTGGGAGAACAACATCGAGGACATCCACCGCTCGCGCTGGGTCTCCTTCGAAGAGTGATCTCTCCATCTAGCCTGACGAGGCCCCGGGCAGCCGGGGCCGGGGGATGCCATGCTGCTCTATGTCTTCAAGCGCCTGCTCCAGGCCATTCCTACGCTGCTGATCGTCATCACGCTGTCGTTCTTCCTGATGCATCTGGCACCGGGCGGGCCGTTCGACGGCGAACGCCAGTTGCCGGCCGAGATCGAGGCCAACCTGCGCGCGGCCTACCACCTCGATCAGCCGGTGTGGCGGCAGTACCTGATCTATCTGGGCAACCTGCTGCAGGGAGATTTCGGCCCCTCCTTCCGCTACAAGGACTTCACCGTCACCGAGCTGATCGCCCAGGGGTTTCCGGTCAGCCTCGAACTCGGCCTGTGGGCCATCGCCCTGGCCATTGCCCTGGGGCTACCGCTCGGCATCGTGGCCGCGCTGCATCGCAACTCGAGCGTCGACTATCTGGTGATGGGCACGGCGCTGGCCGGGGTCGCGATCCCCAATTTCGTCATCGCCCCGATACTCGCGCTGGTGTTCGGCGTACTGCTGGCCTGGCTGCCGGTGGGCGGCTGGAACGACGGGCACTGGCGCAACATGGTGCTGCCGGTGGTAGCGCTGTCGATCCAGCAGGTGGCGTATATCGCGCGCATGACGCGGGCCAGCATGATCGAGGTCCTTGGCACTCACTACATCCGCACCGCACGCGCCAAGGGGCTGTCGGAGCGTGAGGTCATCTGGCGCCACGCACTGCGCCCCGCCCTGCTGCCGGTGGTTTCCTATCTGGGGCCAGCCATTGCCGGCATCATCACCGGCTCGGTGGTGATCGAACAGATCTTCGGCATCCCCGGTATCGGCCGCTACTTCGTTCAGGCCGCCCTGAATCGCGACTACACCCTGGTGATGGGCACCGTGGTGTTCTACGGCATCCTGATCGTGCTGCTCAACCTGATCGTCGACGTCCTCTATTCCGCCCTCGACCCGCAGATCCGCTATGACGACTGAACACACCGCAACCCACCCAGGCGCCGGCGACCTGCCGGCGGGCGAAAGCCTGGGACGTGACGCCTGGCGACGCCTGAAGCAGAACCGCGCCGCCATGGTCAGCCTGGTGCTGCTGATCCTGATTGCCATTGCCTGCGTCGTGGGCCCCTGGCTGACACCATGGGGACTGAACGAGGTCAACTGGAACGCCTTCAGGGCTCCACCCAGCCTTGCCGATGGCCACTTGGCGGGCACCGACGCCAATGGTCGCGACCTGCTGACCCGAACCCTCTATGGCGGCCAGATATCGCTCTCGGTGGCACTGGTGGCCACCCTCGTCTCGCTGGTGATCGGCGTGCTCTACGGTGCCATCGCCGGCTACCTGGGCGGCCGGGTCGACAATCTGATGATGCGCTTCGTCGACATCATGTATTCGCTGCCGTTCATGTTCCTGGTGATCCTGCTGATGGTGGTGTTCGGCCGCAACATCCTGCTGATCTACGCCGCCATCGGCGCCGTCGAGTGGCTCGACATGTCGCGCATCGTGCGTGGCCAGACGCTGGCGCTCAAGCGCCGCGAGTTCGTCGAGGCGGCCCGCGCCCTGGGCGTCAGGTCGCGCACCATCGTCATGCGTCACTTGATTCCCAATACCCTGGGGCCGGTGGTCGTCTACGTCACCCTCACCGTGCCCAAGGTGATCCTGCTGGAGAGTTTCCTGTCGTTCCTCGGGCTCGGGGTGCAGGAGCCGATGACCAGTTGGGGCGTGCTGATCAGCGAGGGTGTGGACATGATGCAGGGTGCCCCCTGGATGCTGCTGGTGCCGTCGACCTTCCTCGCCGTCACCCTGTTGTGCCTGAACTTCCTCGGCGACGGGCTGCGCGATGCCCTCGACCCTCGCACGCGCTGAATGGAGGCGGACATGTCACGATCCCTGTTGGAAATCGAGCGGTTGCAGGTCGCCTTCGAGCTGCCTCACGGCCGAGTGGCGGCAGTCAAGGATGTCAGTTTCTCACTCGCCGAAGGCGAGACGCTGGCCCTGGTGGGTGAATCCGGCTCGGGCAAGTCGGTCTCCTCCACCGCCATACTGCGCCTGCTGCCCGAGTTCGCGGCAACCCGGGGCGCCATTTACTGGCACGGCAGCCAGGGCAGGGAGAACCTGCTCGCCGCCTCGTCGAGGCGCATGCGCCACATCCGCGGCAACGAGATCTCGATGATCTTCCAGGAACCGATGACCTCGCTCAACCCGCTCCAGCGCATCGGCCGGCAGGTGCGTGAAGTGCTCGACAAGCACGCCAAGCTACGTGGCCAGGCGGCACAGCGGCGGGTGATCGAGCTGTTCGAACAGGTCGGCATCCCCGAGCCGGAAAGACGCGTGGCGAGCTATCCTCACGAGCTTTCCGGCGGCCAGCGCCAGCGCGTCATGATCGCCATGGCGCTGGCCTGCGAGCCGCGCCTGCTGATCGCCGACGAGCCCACCACTGCGCTGGACGTCACCGTGCAGGCGCAGATCCTGGCGCTGCTCAAGCAGCTGCAGCGCCAGTACGGCATGGCCATCCTGTTCATCACCCACGACCTGGGCATCGTCAGGCACTTCGCCGACCGGGTCTGCGTGATGCGCCACGGCGAGGTGGTGGAGAGCGCCACTACCCGGGAGCTGTTCGCCTCGCCTCGTCACGATTACACCCGCATGCTGATCGAGGCCGAGCCCCGCGGACGCAAGCTGCCGGTAGCGGATACCGCCCCGGTGATCATGCAGGCACGCGACCTCAAGGTGCGTTTCGCCTTGAAGAAGCGCCTGTTTCGGCCCAGCGACTACTTCGAGGCGGTACGCGGCATCGACCTCACGATTCGTCAGGGCCAGACGGTGGGCATCGTCGGCGAATCGGGTTCCGGCAAGTCGACCCTGGGGCGCGCACTGCTCAGGCTGCTGCAAAGCTCGGGGGACATTCACTTCGAGGATACCGACCTGACGCACCTGGACAGCGGCACGTTGCGTCCGCTGCGCTCGCGCATGCAGGTGGTATTCCAGGACCCGTTCGGCTCGCTCTCGCCGCGCATGACCGTGGGCGAGATCGTCAGCGAAGGCCTGCGCGTGCATCACCCCGAGCTGACTCGCCGCCAGCGCATCGAACGTGTGATCGAGGCGCTCGAGGAGGTCTCGCTGGACCCCGCCACGCGTCAGCGCTACCCGCACGAGTTCTCCGGCGGCCAACGCCAGCGCATCGCCATTGCCCGGGCGCTGGTGCTCAAGCCGCGCTTCCTGCTGCTGGACGAGCCGACCTCGGCGCTGGACCGTTCGGTACAGGCCACCGTGATCGAGCTGCTGCGAAACTTACAGCAGCGACACGGCCTGACCTACCTGTTCATCAGCCACGACCTCGCCGTGGTCCGGGCGCTGGCCGATACCGTGCTGGTAATGAAGGAGGGCCGCGTGGTCGAGCAGGGCGAGACCGAGGCGCTGTTCCGCTCACCCCGCGAGACCTATACCCGCGAACTGATACGCGCCGCCTTTCTCGAACAGGTCGCTTGACAGCCCAACGACAAGACCCGGCAGCTCAGCTGCCGGGTCTTGAACGAACACTTGGCCTACATCAAGCGTTTGACTGACTTAGAAGCGATAGGTCAGCTGAGCACCGAAACCGTGGGCTTCGTTCTTGTAGTCGGCGGTGTAGTTCAGCTGGGTTTCTGCCGCGGTGCCGGCATGATCCGTGCGCGTCTGATCCACATGAGTACTACGCTCGGTCAGGTAGGAGTAGGCGACGTCCAGCGTCAGATTGTCCATGGGCGTCCAGCCGGCGCCGATGGAGAAGATGCGACGGTCATCCGAGGGAATTCGCGCGCTGCGGTACTGATCGCTGGTAGGTGTGAAGTCCAGCGTCACGCCGGCACGCAGCGCCAGTTGCGGATTGAGCTGATACTCGCCGCCCACGGCGTAGGCCCAGGCGTTCGAGTAATCCTGATTTTCCCGGGTGATCGTATCGCCCGCATCGTTGGTTACGTGGATTTCGTCGAAGCGGCTCCAGCGAACCCAGGAGGCACCCGCCATCAGCTTCAGGCGGTCGCTCATCTGCTGAGTCACGGAGAAGTTAATGGTTTCCGGCGTGACCAGGTTCAAGCGTGCGTTATCTTCCAGTGGCTCGAGTGTATTGGGATTAATCGCCACAGAACCATCTGGGTTGGTTGCCCGGTAGTTACCCGTCAGAGTGTAGTCGACCTTCGAACGGTAAGTCAGACCGAAGGTCGTTTCCGGCACCGGTTGGAAGATGACACCCAGATTGTATCCCCAGCCATCGTCGTCACCCTCCACCCGTGAGTCCAGATCCTGGTCAGGATCGGCCATCCCCATACCAGGCTGGGGCACCTGGCGGCGAAGCTCCCCGTCCACGCGGTTATAGGTGATGCCGGCGCCCACCGACCACTGGTCGTTGAAGCGGTAGGAGACGGTGGGCTGGGCGCTGATCACGCGCAGCTCGGTATAGTTGCCCAGGTTGCGCCCGACGAAGTTGTCCTCGTAATCGGTCTTGGAGCCGAACGGGGCATAGACGCCGAAGCCGAAGGCCAGCTGCTCATTCACCGGATGGGCGTAGAAAGCGAAGGGAATCAGGGTGCCAGGCACCATGTCGCCTTCAGAGGACCCGTCCACCGACTGAGGCAAACCGCCAGTGAGCGCATTGGCCCGAGTCGCCTCGGCGTTGCGAATGCGGCTGTTGACGTTCAGGTAGGTGCCACCAGCGGTGAGCTGGGCACGGTCGAGGAACGACATGCCCGCGGGGTTGCCGAAGACGATGGTGGCATCGTTGACGTTGGAGCTCCGTCCAGCGTGGCCATAGCCCTGGCCGCTGACGCTCTGCTCGTTGATCTGGTAACCGCCGGCATTGGCCTGGCTGGCGAAGGCGGCAGCGGCGATGGCCACGGCCCAGGTGATCCTATTGAACTTGTTCTGCATGTCTCGACGTCCTCTTCCAGATACGAGCTGGCGCTGATTGTTGTTCCGTCCACAGCGGAGCGGTGCCCTACGAGGCCAGTTTTCGCCAAACATCCGTTCGGATCAAGGGCAAACGTTCGTTTTAATGCGATAAATCCTCATACTTTAGTCCAGTTTTAGGTTAATTTCGGCTGAGGCGTTGAACTTTACCCACCCTAGCGCAACGCAGCCCGCCCTGACTGTGCCGAAACGCCTGCTTGACCTATGGGTTACCCAAAGGTTTTACACTGCCTGCATGATCCCTATCTCCCAGGAGATCCATCATGAAAGTCAGCGAACTGGCCCGGCGGGCCGAGGTGACCGCCGAGACGGTGCGTCACTACACACGGGAAGGCTTGCTGCATCCGCAGCGCGATCCCGACAACGGCTATCAGCTGTTCGATCAGGCCGATCTCGAGCGGCTGCGCTTCATTCAGCGGGCCCGCACGCTGGGCTTCAGCGTAGCCGAGATCGGCGAGATCCTGACCCATGCCGATCAGGGCGACTCACCCTGCCCCATGGTGCGTGACCTGCTGGCCAGCCGGCTACCGCAGATCCGCGCCCGTATCCGCGAGCTGGAAGCGCTGGCATCGCGCATGGAACAGGCCCTCGATGCCTGGGCCGAGATGCCCGACGGTACGCCCGACGGCCACAGCCTGTGCCGCCTGATCGAAAGCTTTCCCGAGGCGGCGCCTTCCCACTGCTCCCGAGCCGGCGAGGAAAGGCAATGAACACTCACGATCACGAGCGCAGCGTACCGGGCATGAACTGCCAGGGCTGCGTGAAGCGCATGCGCGAGGCGATCCAGACCCTCGATCCCGAGGCCGAGGTCACCGGCTTTCCAGCCGAGAAGCGCCTGGTGGTGAACTCCAGCCTGGATGGCGAGCGCCTCGACGAGGCACTGGCTCAGGCCGGCTACCCGCCTCAGGCCGGGTCTGCCAGCGATGCTGGCGCGGCTGCCAACGAACGGCCGGTAGCCGAGCCTGCCACACCGCCAGCCGACAGCGTCAACGCCCCCCGCCGCGAAGGCGGCACGACCCTGCGCCTGGCGATCTCGGGCATGACCTGCGCCAGCTGCGTGAAGAGCGTGCAGCAGGCGCTGGAGCGCACCCCGGGCGTGGCCACGGCGGCGGTGAACTTCGGCACCCGTGTGGCTCAGGTGCATGGCCGTGCCGACACCGAGGCACTGGTGAAGGCGGTGCAGGCAGCGGGCTACGACGCCGAGCCCATTCTCGACCTGCGCCAGGCCGAGGAGGCCCGCACCGCCAAGGACGCCGAGACCTATCGGCGCCGCCTGCGCGGAAGTTTCTGGTCGCTGGCACTGGCGGTGCCGCTGATGGCCAGCATGTTCGTCTACCATCCTCACCCGATGGGCATGGGGCGGCTCTACTGGCTGGCGATCGGCCTGCTGACCCTGGCCGTGCTGGTGGGCCCGGGCCGTCACTTCTTCGTCAACGCCTGGAAGAACTTCAAGCACCATCAGGCCAACATGGACACCCTGATCGCCATGGGTACCGGCACCGCCTGGCTCTACTCCATGGCGGTGGTGGCCTTCGCCCCTTGGCTGCCGGCGGTGGCCCACGGCATCTACTTCGAAGCCTCGGCGATGATCATCGGCCTGGTGCTGCTGGGCAACGCCCTGGAGCTGCGCGCCCGCGGGCGCACCAGCGAGGCGCTCAAGCGGCTGCTCGACCTGCAGAGCCGTACGGCGCGGGTCATCCGCGGCAGCGACGAGCGTGAGCTGCCCATCGAGGAGGTGCGCGAGGGCGACCACATTCGCGTGCGCCCCGGCGAGCGCCTGCCGGTGGATGGCGTGGTGACCAGCGGCGCCAGCCATATCGACGAGTCGATGCTCACCGGCGAGCCGCTGCCGGTGGCCAAGGGCGAAGGCGATGAAGTCAACGCCGGTACGGTGAACGGCCGCGGCGGCCTGGTCTACCGCGCCACCCGCGTGGGAGCCGACACACGCCTGGGCCAGATCACCGAGCAGGTGGCGCTGGCCCAGAACTCCCGCCCGCCCATCGGCGAGCTGGCCGACAAGATATCGAGCATCTTCGTGCCCACGGTGATGGTCATTGCCGTACTCACCGCGCTGGCCTGGTTCAACTTCGGCGCCGAACCACGTCTGATCCACATGCTGGTCACCGCCACCACGGTGCTGATCATCGCCTGTCCCTGTGCCCTGGGCCTGGCCACGCCGATCTCGACCATGATCGGCGTGGGCAAGGCCGCCGAGCACGGCGTACTGGTGAGAAACGGCCAGGCACTGCAGACCGCCAGCCGCCTCACCACGCTGGTGGTGGACAAGACCGGCACCCTGACCGAGGGCAAGCCGCGGGTCACTGAGAGCCATTTTCTCGCAGGCGACGAGGCGACGCTGCTGGGGCTGGTGGCAGCGCTGGAGCGCGGCTCGGAGCATCCGCTGGCGGCCGCCCTGTTGCAGCATGCCGAACAGGCCGGCGCCGAGGTCGCGGACATCCGCGACTTCGACAGCGTCACCGGCGGCGGGGTCAAGGCCACCGGACCGAACGGAGAAACGCTCCTGCTGGGCAACGCCCGATTGCTGCGGGAAGCCGGCGTCGCGCTCACCGCCGCAGACGAGCTGGCTCGCGATCTCGAGCAGAAGGCTCGCACCGTGGTCTATCTCGCCGTGGGTGGCAGACTGGCCGCACTGTTCGGCATCAGCGACCCGCTGCGCGCCGACACCGTGGCGGCGGTCAAGCGGCTACAGGCCGACGGCCTCAGGGTGGTAATGCTGACCGGCGACAACGAGCACACCGCGGCGGCCATCGCCCGCGAGGTGGGCATCGACGACTTCCGCGCCGGGCTGTTGCCCGAGGACAAGCACGCCGAGATCGAGCGTCTGCAGCAGGCCGGCGAGATCGTCGGCATGGTCGGCGACGGCATCAACGACGCCCCGGCGCTGGCCCGGGCCAACGTCGGCTTCGCCATCGGCCAGGGCACCGACGTGGCCATCGAGAGCGCCGGCATCACGCTGATGCGAAGCTCGCTGCACGGCATCGCCGACGCCATCGAGATCAGTCGCATGACCCTGCGCAACATCAAGCAGAACCTGGTGGGTGCGTTCGGCTACAACGTGCTGTGCATCCCCATTGCCGCCGGGGTGCTCTACCCCTTCACCGGCATGCTGCTGTCACCGATGATCGCCGGGGCAGCCATGTCGCTCTCCTCGATCACGGTGGTGAGCAACGCCAACCGCCTGCGCCTGCTCAAGACCCGTGGCGATGTTGCCCCCGGGCGCCAGGCGGCAGCGGCGGAAACGCAGGAGGCCCTGCCATGAGCTGGATCGTCAATCTCGCCGGCCTGGCGCTGATCGTCGCCATCGTCTGGTGGTTCTGGTGGCGCCGCTGAGCCGAACCGTCGAGAGCACCTGCTAAGCTGAAAGCATATGCCAGAGGGAGAGTGATGGCCATGCCCAAGCTCAACGGCGTACTCGAGACCGCACTCTACGTCGACGACATGGACCGGGCGCGGGTCTTCTTCGAAGGCGTGATGGGCCTCGAGCCATTCAACGCCGACCATCGATTCACTGCTTACGATGCCGGTGCAGGCTCGGTGCTGCTGCTGTTCCTGCAGGGCGAGACGCTGCAAACCGTGGTACTGCCCAACGAGATGGGCACCATCCCGCCCCATGACGGCAGAGGGCGGGTGCATCTCGCCTTCGCCATCGCCGCCGACGAGCTGGCCGCCTGGGAGCGCCAGCTCGACGACCACGGCGTGGTCATCGAAGGGCGCACCCACTGGCCCCGCGGCGGCGAGAGTCTCTACTTCCGCGACCCCGACGGCCACCTGATCGAGCTGGCGACGCCCGGTGTCTGGCCCAACTACTGACAAGAGCCATGCCATCCGAAAAGTCGGCGAGCGAAGGCCAGACAAGGCAAAAATCGGCGCAAAGGCGGAGTTTACGTGTTTGTAAATGAGCACTTTAAGCCGATTTTTAACGCCGTATGGTCGAGCACAGCCACTTTTCAGCTCACGCCCATATAGCGGCCGGGCTTGTGATTGAGGGCAATGATCAGGTTCAGCGCCACCGCGCCCAGCACCGAGAGCCCGACCCTGTCGGCCGGTAGCACCAGGAAGGCAGCGAGCATGATCACCCCGTCGATGCCGAGCTGCACGTAGCCGGCGCGCAGGCCGTAGCGAGCCTGCAGATAGAGCGCCAGGATGTTGATGCCACCGAGGCTGGTGCGGTGGCGAAACAGCACCAGCATGCCGATGCCGATCAGGCTGCCGCCCATCAGCGAGGCGTAGAGCGGATTGAGACTGTCGAAAACGACCCACTTGCCGGTCAGCTCGGAGAACAGCGACACCAGGGCGATGGCGACGAAGGTGCGCAGGGTGAACGACCAGCCCATGCGCTTCACCGCCAGGTAGTAGAACGGCAGATTGATGAGGAAGAACCACACCCCGAAGCGCCAGCCGGTAGCGTACTGCAGCAGGAAGGCCATGCCGGCGGTACTGCCGGTGAGCAGCAGCGCCTGGGTATAGAAGCTGACGCCAAGGGCGACGAACAGCGTGCCCACCAGCATCGCCATCACGTCCTCGTAGGGACGATGGGGATCGGTGGGAAGATCTTGTGGATCCATTCACGATTCCTTGGGATGGCGGGCCTAGCCCCGAACGGCCCGGATTCTAGCGGCAAGCGCCCGCAAAATCATTGACCTCACTCAGCAGGCCACGAAGTTCGCTTCAGCCGTGCAACGGCTCGGCATACTCGATCATGAGCTGCAGCGACTCCTGGCCCCGCCAGCGGTTGCGATTGAGCCGGTAGGCGCAGCGCAGCCGGTCGCCCAGACCGAAGGCCGGCAGCTCACCCGGCGTGAGGGCGCGAAACCAGATCGCCTTGAGGCTCGTCGCGCCCGATGACAGGTGCATCGACAGGTGGTTGCCCTCGGCGCCCACGGCACGTATCGACTCGATCAGGAACTCCCCTTCGAACAGCGGCGCGTCGAACTCGCGCCCGTAGGGCCCCAGCGCCTCCAGCTCGAGCAGGGTGGCCAGCTGCAGCTGCTCGGGGTTGAGCGCTCCGTCGGTCAGCACGTGGGGGAACAGCTCGGCTTCTCCCAACTGCTCGCTCACGGCTTGCAGCAGGGCCGACCGGAACATTTCCAGCTGCTCCACCGGTACACCGACCCCGGCCGCGCCGCGATGCCCGCCGAAGCGCGGCAGCGCTTCGGGGGCCAGTTCATGGGCGCGCTGCAGCGCATTGCGCAGGTGCAGCGCCTCGATGGAGCGTCCCGAGCCGGTGAGCATGCCGGGCGCCGCCGCCGGCGTCAGCACCAGCGCAGGCCGGCCGAAGGCCTGCACCAGACGCGAAGCGACGATACCCTGCACGCCCGGATGGCCGCTTTCGAGGTAGACGATCAGCGCCGGCCGGTCGGCCTCGAGCTGTGGCAGGGCCAGGCCGCGGGCCTCTTCGACCATTTCCGCCTCGATCGCCTTGCGCGACTGGTTGTCGTCGTCCAGCGTCTGCAGGTGGCGTATCGCCGTGGCGTCGTCCCCCGCGAGCATGAAGTGCAGCGCCGCGTAGGGGTCGTCGAGGCGCGAGCGGGCGTTGATGCGCGGCCCCATCTGGAAGGCCAGGGTCTCGGCGGAGAACGGCACGCTGTCTTCGCCCAGGCGTGTCGCCATGGCACGCCAGCAGGCAGCCTCCATGCGGTTGATCAACGTCAGACCATGACTGACCACGGCGCGATTGGCCGGGCTCGCCCCTAGCGACACGCAGTCGGCCACGGTGCCCAGCGCCACGTAGGAGAGCCAGGCGGAGAGCTTGGGCGTGGCATCGGGAATCACGCCCCACTCCACCAGCACGCTGCGCGTCAGCGACATCACCAGCCAGGCCACCATGCAGCCGGCAATGGTACGGTCGGGGTACTGGCAGTCGTCACGGGTCGGGTTGACCACGGCATGAGCGGAGGGCGGCGGCCCTTCCACCGGCAGGGCGTGGTGGTCGCTCACCACCACGTCGATGCCTTCCGCCTTGAGCCGGGCGATGCGCGGCTCGTCGGAGCTGCCGCAGTCGGCGGTGATCACCAGCGTAGGCCGCGGCGAGAGCCCGAGCGTGCGCTCCACCAGCGGCAGGCTGATGCCGTAGCCGTCGTGGATACGATGGCCGATCAGGCTGTGCAGACGCGACTCCGGCACACCGAAGAGCTCCACCAGGGTGCGCCGGATGACCACGTGGGAGGTGATGCCGTCGACGTCGTAGTCGGTGAGGATGCCGATGTGCTCGCCCTCGGCCACGGCGGTGGCGATGCGCTCTGCGGCGCGGCGACCGTCGGCCAGGCGCTCCGGATGTTCGAGATAGCGCAGGCTGGGCCGGGTCAGCGGTGCCAGTTCGCCCTCGTAGTCGGTCAGGCGACCGGCCAACACCCGGGCCTGCAGCTCGGTCAGGCCTTCGGCGAGCGCGCGGGCGTAGAGTGCCTCGTTGCGTGGGCGCAGCAGCAGCCGCGGTTTGAGTCGGGCGTGCAGATCGGGCGGCGCGTTCGCGTCCAAGCGTGGCTCCTGTTGCATGACGGGTTTTGCGGCCGGCTCATGGCATCTCGGCGCGGCCTCTCGGGCTGCCTCGAGACGAGGGGCGCAGGGCCTATCTTCGCCGACACTGACCACCGCCCGGGCTAGCCTCGATGCGAGGAGAGCCGGGACTATCTTCGCCGACACTGACCACCGCTCGGGCTAGCCTCGATGCGAGGAGCGCCGGAGACAGGTCGTAGAGGAGGTTATTTGCCATGGATGGCAAATATAGCGCCCAGGGATGGGTTCACAGCGCCTCCTCGAAGACCTGTCGCCGGCACGGCTCCGAGCCGGCCAGCGACGGTCAACGAAGGTGTTTACCGCCGATTCTCGGCCACGAACGCCTGCACCTTAGCCAGCTCCGCCGGCAGCACGGTGTAACGCTCCTCGCGCTCCAGCAGGTCGTCCATGTGCGGCGGTAGCGGCACACCGGGGAAGCCCGCCTTGACCACCGCCTCGGCGAACTTGGCCGGGTGGGCCGTGGCCAGGGTGATCATCGGCGTGGCGGCATCGGCCCGGGCGCGCTCGGCGGCGCGATAACCGGTAGCCGTGTGCGGGTCGAGCACCTCCTTGGTACGGTGGTGCGCCTCGCGGATCACCTCGAGGATGGTGGCATCGTCGACGCTATGGCTGGCGAACAGCGCCCGCAGCCGCTCCAGCGGCGCCTCGGCCAGCGCCGTCGGCTCGGACTGGAAGCGCCCGAGCAGCGCAGCCACGGCAGCGCCGTCACGCTCGTAGGCCTCGAACAGCAGGCGCTCGAAGTTGGACGACACAACGATGTCCATGGAGGGCGCCAGGGTCGCCTTGAGCTCCTGCTTGGAGAAGTCGTTGTCGGCGATGGTGCGGTGCAGAATGTCGTTGGCATTGGTGGCGATGATGAACTGCTTGACCGGCAGCCCCATGCGGTAGGCCATGTAGCCGGCGAAGACGTTGCCGAAGTTGGCCGAAGGCACGCAGAAACTGACCAGCCGGTGTGGCGCACCCAGCGCTACGCCGGCGGCCACGTAGTAGACGATCTGGGCCATGATGCGCGCCCAGTTGATCGAGTTCACCGCCACCAGGCGGGTGCCGCCGAGGAAGCCCTGGTCGGCGAAGCTGGCCTTGACCATCGCCTGGGCGTCGTCGAAGTTGCCTTCGATGGCGATGTTGAAGACGTTGTCGGCCAGCACCGAGGTCATCTGCCGACGCTGCACCTCGGAGACCCGGTTGTGCGGGTGCAGGATGAAGATGTCGAGGTTGTCGCAGTGGCGACAGCCTTCGATGGCCGCCGAACCGGTGTCGCCGGAGGTGGCGCCCATGATCACCGCGCGCTCGCCGCGCTTGGCCAGGAAGTGATCGAGGATACGGCCCAGCAGCTGCAGGGCAACGTCCTTGAAGGCCAGCGTCGGGCCGTGGAACAGCTCCAGCAGGAAGTGGTTGGCGTCGAGCTGGTTGAGCGGCACCACGGCGTCGTGACTGAAGGTGGCGTAGGCGTCGCGCACGATGCCGCGGAAGGTCTCGTCGTCGATCTCGCCGTTGACGAACGGCCGCATCACGCGGAAGGCGACCTCGGCATAGGAGAGTCCGGCCATGCCGGCGAGCTCCTCACGGGAGAGCTGCGGAATGGTTTCCGGCACGTAGAGGCCGCCGTCGCTGGCCATGCCGGTCAGCACGACCTCTTCGAAAGAGAGCGCAGGCGCCTGCCCACGGGTACTGATGTAGCGCATGCCCTTACTCCTGCTCGTCCAGCGACTCGACGCGGATCCGCGTGACCGGCCCGGCGATGTCGGCCATCGACTCGATCTGGCGGATCGCCTCGTTCATGTGCTTCTCGCGGCACCTGTGGGTCAGCAGGATGATCGGCACCAGTTCGCCTTCGGTGGCTTCCTTCTGCACCAGCGCCTCGATGGAGATGCCCTGCTCGGAGAGAATGGTCGCCACCCGCGCCAGCACGCCGGGGCGGTCCACCGCCAGCAGGCGCAGATAGTAGGCGGTGACGATGTCCTCCATGGGCAGGATCGGCATGCCGCCGTCGTCGTCGCCGATGCCGCTGAAGGCCAGGTAGGGCACGCGATAGTGATGATCGGTGGCGATGTCGCGGGCCACGTCGAGCAGGTCGGCCACCACCGCCGAGGCCGTGGGTTCGGAGCCGGCGCCGGCACCGTAGTAGAGGGTCGGTCCCACGGCATCGCCCATGATCGCAATGGCGTTCTTGACCCCGTGCACATTGGCCAGCAGGCGCTCCTTGGGGATCAGGGTCGGATGCACGCGCAGCTCGAGCCCATGCTCGGTGCGCTTGGAGATGCCCAGGTGCTTGATCACGTAGCCCAGGTTGTCGGCCTGTTCCACGTCATCGAACGTCACCCGTGAGATTCCCTCGGTGTAGGCCTTCTCGAACTGCAGCGGCACGCCATAGGCGATCGATGCGAGGATGGTCAGCTTGTGGGCAGCGTCGATGCCTTCGACGTCGAAGGTGGGGTCGGCCTCGGCGTAACCCAGCGCCTGGGCCTCGGCGAGCACGTCCTCGAAGGCGCGCCCTTCGCTGCGCATGTGCGTCAGGATGTAGTTGCCGGTGCCGTTGATGATGCCCGCCACCCACTCGATGCGGTTAGCACCGAGGCCTTCGCGCAGCGACTTGATCACCGGGATGCCGCCGGCCACCGCAGCCTCGAAGGCGACGATCACGCCCTGCTCGTGGGCGGCCTGGAAGATCTCGTTGCCGTGCACGGCGATCAGCGCCTTGTTGGCGGTGACCACGTGCTTGCCGTTGGCGATGGCGGTGAGCACCAGCTCGCGGGGCACGTCATAGCCCCCCAACACCTCGACCAGCACGTCGATGTCCGGGTTGCGGGCCACCTCGAAGACGTCGTTGGTGGTCTTGATCCCGGTGAGGTCGCACTCAGGGTTGGTGCTGCGCAGCGCCACCTGCTCGATCACGATCGGGCGGCCGGCACGCCGCGCAATCTCGTCGGCGTTGCGCGTCAGCACGTTGAAGGTGCCGCCACCGACGGTACCCAAACCACAGATTCCCACTCTCACCGGTTTCAATGTCCTGCTCCCCATGATGGTGTCAATGTCCAGCGTTCATGCACTCGGCAGCTCTCGGTCTGCCCTCATTCCGCCAGGCCGAGCATGTCGGCCAGGCGCTCGGCGGGCACGTAGCCCGGTACCAGCCGCCCATCGGGCAGCACGATGGCCGGTGTTCCCTGCACGCCCACGGTCATGCCCAGATGATACTGTGCCTCGACCGGATTGTCGCAGTCGGTGCCGCCCGACAGCGTTTCCTGTCGCTTGCCCGCGTTCATCGCCTCGGTCGGATTGCCGTCGCACCAGATCTGCTCGAGAATCCGCGCGCCCTGGGAGTTCATGCCGGCACGGGGAAAGGCCAGGTAGTGCACCTCGATGCCCATCTCGTTGAGGGTCGGCACCTCTTCATGGAACTGACGGCAGTAGGGGCAGGTGGTATCGGTGAAGACGAAGATCTCGGCCCGCTTCTCTGCCGTGCCACGGAATACGACGCGCTCGCTCTCCGGCACGTTGGCAAGCTGCTCGGCCCGCTCGACGTTGCGCGACTGCTCGGTGAGATTGGTCAGCCCACCCTGGCCGTTCTCGTAAAGGTCGCCGACCAGGAAGTACTTGCCTTCGGCATCGCTGTAGAAGGCCTCGCCGGTCTCCAGGCGTACCAGGTAGAAGCCCGGCACCGGGGTCTCGTGCACGCTGGCGACCGGCATGGGCTGGCCGTTGACTTCCAGCCGCTCGGCCAGTCGCTCGGCGGCACCGGCCCAGGCAGCGGCAGGCAGCAGCAGCGACGCCAGGGGAACGGCCAGGGCGAACAGGGAGCCGGCTAGACGATGGGTTAACGCGATCATGATTCAGCCTCGAGGATGATGGTCGGCGTGCAGGGCTTCGAGTCGCGCCTGCGCAACGTGGGTGTAAATCTGCGTGGTCGACAGATCGCTGTGACCGAGCAGCAGCTGTACGACACGCAGATTGGCTCCATGATTCAATAGATGCGTGGCAAACGCATGCCGCAACGTATGCGGCGACAGCGGCCGCGTGATTCCCGCGGTGCGCGCATGGGCCTTGATCCGATGCCAGAAGGTCTGGCGCGTCATGCAGTTGTCGCCACGTCCGGGGAAAAGCGCGGGGCGTGTCGCGTCGCTCATCAGCGCCCCTCGGGCACTGCGCATGTAGCGTGTCAGCCAGTGTACGGCCTCCTCCCCCAACGGGACCAGCCGATCCTTGTCGCCCTTGCCGCGCACCCGCACCACACCCTGACGCAGGTTGACGGCATCCACGCTGAGCCCCACCAGCTCCGAGACCCGCAGGCCGCAGCCATACAGCACCTCGAGCATGGCGCGGTCGCGCAGACCGAGATCGGTGGCCAGGTCCGGCGCCGCCAGCAAACGCTCCACCTCGTCCTCGTCGAGGGTATCGGGCAGGTTGGGCCGCACCCGCGGCAAACGCACCTCGGCCAGCGGATCGCGCTCGATGCGCCCCTCGGCCAGGGCCCAGCGATAGAAGCCACGCAGGCTGGAGAGCAGCCGGGCATTGCTGCGCAGCTGGTAGCCGGCGGCCCGCCGCTCGTCGAGCCAGGCGGGTAACAGCGCCTGGTCCGGTGCCAGCAGGTCGCCGCCCAACTCGGCCAACCGCGCCGCCCAGGCCTCGAGGTCGCGACGATAGGCCGAGAGCGTGTGCTCGCTGGCCCCACGCTCGAGCCACAGGGCATCGAGGAAGGACTCGATCAGCACCAAGGATCGGGCGTCAGGGGGCATGCCCTACTCTCCATACGCAGAGCCGGCACCCATGCACGGGCCTGAGCCCCATGCGCAGGCACGGCCTGAAATGACGAAGCCCCGCCCCGCGTGAGCGGTGGCGGGGCTTGCGGCACAACGAAACCACGAGCGGGCCGGACTCGGGCACGACCCGCACACGCTTTCGTTACGACAGCTTTTCCTTGATACGGGCAGACTTGCCGCTGCGCTCGCGCAGGTAGTACAGCTTGGCCTGGCGCACGTCGCCGCGACGCTTGACCTCGACGGAGTCGACCAGCGGGCTGTAGGTCTGGAAGGTACGCTCGACGCCGACACCGTGGGAGATCTTGCGCACGGTGAAGGCGGAGTTCAGGCCGCGGTTGCGCTTGCCGATCACCACGCCTTCGAAGGCCTGCAGACGCTCGCGGTTGCCTTCCTTGACCTTGACCTGCACGACGACGGTGTCACCCGGGGCGAAATCCGGCACCTGCTTGCTCATCTGCTCGGCTTCGAGCGCCTGGATCACCTTGTTCTTGCTGCTCATGACAATGACTCCTCGTTTCGGCGCCACCGCTCCTTACAAGGTCGACGGTGGCGCGTGATCCCGGCGCCCGAGCCTGGCTCGAGAGCGCGGGAGATGATGGGTGACGCAGGTCCGCGATGCCTGGCCTCCAGGGCTCAGCGTCTCGCGTCCTGCACCTCCGCCCTGCCATTCGACAGGGCGTATTCTTCGATGAACTCCTCGAGCAGCTTCTGCTGCTCGGCGCTCAGCGACCTGCCTTCCAGCAGGTCGGGGCGCCTCAGCCAGGTCCGCCCCAGCGACTGCTTGAGCCGCCAGCGACGAATCTCGCCATGGTGGCCACTGAGCAGCACTTCCGGTACCCGTCGTCCGTCGATCTCTTCGGGACGCGTGTAGTGCGGACAGTCCAGCAGCCCCTGATTGAAGGAGTCCTCGACCGCGGAGTCCTGATGTCCCAGCACGCCGGGAACCAGTCTTGCCGCGGCGTCGATCAGTACCATGGCCGGCAGCTCGCCGCCGCTGAGCACATAGTCGCCGATCGACCACTCTTCATCGATGTCGCTCTCCACGATGCGCTCATCGATACCTTCGTAGCGCCCGGCCACCACCACCAGGGGGGGGCCGCAAGCAAGCTCGCGCGCACCCTGCTGGTCGAGCCTGCGCCCCTGGGGCGACAGGTAGATGACCCTGGGCCGCTGGCCGGTGGCCTCGCTCGCCCGCTGGCGTGCGGCGTGGATGGCCGCGCGCAGGGTGTCGACTTTCATCAGCATGCCGGGGCCGCCGCCATAGGGCCGGTCGTCCACGGTGCGATGCCTGTCGGTGGCGTAGTCGCGCGGGTTCCAGAACTCCAGTGCCACACGCCCCTGACTGACCGCTCTTCCGGTGACGCCGTGCCGGGTGATGGCTTCGAACATCTCGGGAAACAGCGACACCACGCCGACCCACATGTCCGGCGCTGCGCTCGCCCCGGTCTCTGTCTCGAGACTCAAAACTCCGGATCCCAGTCGACGATCATGGTGCCGCCCGCCAGGTCCACCGCGACGATCACCTCGTCGGGCAGGAACGGCAGCAGACGCTCGCGATCGTCGATGGCCGGCGGCTCCCCCTGCGGGTCGCCCTTGACCACCATCACGTCGTTGGCGCCGGTTTCGAACAGGTAGGCGACACGCCCCAGCACCACGCCCTCACGGGTCACGACCGTGAGCCCTTCGAGCTGGTGCCAGTAGTATTCGTCGCCTTCGAGCTGGGGCAGCTCCGCCTTGGGCAGCAGGATCTCGGCGCCGGCCACACGCTCGGCGGCCTCGCGCGAATCGACGCCTTCCAGCAGGGCCACCAGGCCCTTGCCGTGACGCTGTCCCTGCAGCAGGCGATGACGGCTCAGGGTATCGCCCTGACGCAGCACCCACTCGGGATACTCGAGAATGCCGTCCATCGGACCGGTATGGGAGTAGACCTTGAGCCAACCCTTGACGCCGTAGGGGCTGGTCAACTTGCCCAGCACCACATGGTCGTCGCGTTCGCTGCGTGCGGCCTGCTCGCTCATGACGTCACCGAACTGACAGGCTCAGGCCTGCTTGCGGGCTTCCTTGACCAGCTCGGCCACGCGGTCGGACATCTGTGCGCCCTGGCCCTGCCAGTGAGCGACGCGATCCAGATCGACGCGCAGACGCTCTTCCTGACCGCGAGCGATCGGGTTGAAGAAGCCCAGACGCTCGATGAAACGGCCGTCGCGGGAGTTGCGTGAATCGGTCACGGTCAGGTGGTAGAAGGGACGCTTCTTGGCGCCACCACGTGCCAGACGAATGGTAACCATGGCGTTGACTATCCTTCGGTTGAGGTTACGTTTAAATACCGATGCGCCGGCCCCGGCGAACGGCCAGGGTACTCGGCTTCTGCCAGGAAAGCGGGCCCGTGGACCCGCTTTCGCGTCATTCGGTCACTTTCTTGGCAAATGCTTCGTTACAAGCGTGCAGCCGGGCATAGCCACGGTCCTGCCATGAAGACGCAGCATTCTACGGAAATCAGCCCCGCTTTGAAACCCTTTTTCGAGCCTCCGGGCACTGGCCGTAGAATCGACCCCCAGCGCAGCCGCCGTGCGGCTCAGCGCCACGGGAAGCCGCCGGGACCACCCATGCCGCCCATACCGCCGGGGCCACCCGGGCCGCCGCCGCCCATCATGCCGGACATGCCGCGCATCATCTTCTGCATGCCGCCCTTCTTGCCCGCCTTCTTCATCATCTTCTGCATCTGCTTGTGCTGCTTGAGCAGACGGTTGAGGTCGGGCACCTGCAGGCCGGCACCCGCTGCGATGCGGCGCTTGCGCGAGCCGTTGATGATCTCGGGCTTGCGCCGCTCCTGGGGCGTCATCGAATTGATCAGCGCCTCGAGCTTGCCGAGCTCCTTCTCCGGACCAGGCCCCTGGGCCAGCTCGGCCATCTGCCCCATGCCCGGCAGCTTGCCGAGCAGACCGCCCATGCCGCCCATCTTCTTGAGCTGCTGGAGCTGGTCGCGAAAGTCCTCGAGGTCGAAGCCCTCACCCTTCTTGACCTTCTTGGCGAGCTGCTCGGCCTTCTTCTTGTCGACCGTGCGCTCGGCCTCCTCGATCAGCGACAGCACGTCGCCCATGCCGAGGATACGCGAGGCCACCCGATCCGGATGGAAGGGCTCCAGGGCGTCGACTTTCTCGCCCACCCCCATGAACTTGATCGGCTTGCCGGTGATGTGACGCACCGACAGTGCCGCACCGCCACGGGCATCGCCGTCGGCCTTGGTCAGGATCACGCCGGTCAGCGGCAGCGCCTCGTGGAACGCCTTGGCCGTGTTGGCGGCATCCTGGCCGGTCATGGCATCGACCACGAACAGGGTTTCCTGAGGCTGGCAGGCGCGGTGCAGCTCGGCGATCTCGGCCATCATGGCCTCGTCGATGGCCAGGCGACCGGCGGTGTCGACCAGCAGCACGTCGTGGAACTGGATCTTGGCGTGCTTGATTGCCGCCTGGGCGATGTCGACCGGCTTCTGGTCGCTGCGCGAGGGGAAGAAGTCGACGCCGACCTCGCCGGCCAGGGTCTCGAGCTGGTCGATGGCCGCCGGGCGATAGACGTCGGCGGAAACCACCAGCACCTTCTTCTTCTCACGCTCCTTGAGGAAGCGCGCCAGCTTGGCCACCGAGGTGGTCTTGCCCGCCCCCTGCAGGCCGGCCATCAGCACCACCGCCGGGGAACCCTTGAGCGAGAGCCCTTCGTTGGCCTCGCCCATGATCGCCTCGAGCTCCTGCTGGACGATCTTGACGAACTGCTGCCCCGGCGAAAGACTCTTCGATACCTCCTGGCCCACGGCGCGCTCGCGCACGCGCTCGATGAAGGCCTTGACCACCGGCAGGGCGACGTCGGCCTCGAGCAGCGCCCGACGCACCTCGCGCAGCGTGTCCTTGATGTTGTCCTCGGTCAGGCGCGCCTGACCTTTGATGGACTTGAGCGTCTGGGAAAGGCGCTCACTGAGATTCTGGAACATAAGCCACTCCGGCTGTCAGGCTGTCGGCTCGGGGCGATACCTCACGGCGTTCGGGAGGTGTCTGCGACAAGGGGTCACACAGGCGGTGACACGCTGGCGCACGCTGAGGAAACAGCCCTGATAAAGCGGTTTGAAGAGTCTGGGCGACATTATACGCGCTGCGGCGGCCAGTCTCCATGCATGCGCGCCCCGTCCACGGCTGTGCGCCGCAGCGAGGATTGGGTATAGTGGCCTCGGCAGACTCCATCCACCCGAGAGGCACTGACGCTGGCGACGGCGCACGGACGACACTGATGCAGGCGCTTCCCCTGGCCCTCATGGCCTTCATCCTTTATCTGGGCGCAGCCTCCTGGCAAGGGCTCACGCTGTTGCGGCGCGTGCCGCAGCGCCCGGCTCTGGTTCGCGTGCTGGGCCTGCTGGGTCTGTTGTTTCATCTGCCGGTGGCCTTCAAGCTGATCGATCAGAGCCCCGGCCTGATGCCCGGCCTCTCCACCAGCGCGGTGATGCTGACCGCCATCATGGTCATCCTGCTGCTCGGCGTGAGTCTGGCCAAGCCGGTGCTGAGCGTGGCCGTCGGGCTGTTTCCCATCTCCGGCATCGCCCTGCTGCTGGCCGTGGGCCTGCCGAGCCCTGAGCGCACCGGCGGCATGACCCCGGGGATCGCCCTGCACGCCATGAGCTCGGCACTCGCCTTCGGCGTACTCTTCATTGCTGCCTGCCAGGCGGTCCTGCTGGGGCTGCAGAATCATGCCCTGCGCCACCACCATACCCGCGGCGTGGTGCAGGTATTGCCGCCGCTGACCACCATGGAGCGGGTGCTGTTCGAGCTGATCTGGGCCGGCATGGCACTGCTGACCCTGTCGATCGTCAGCGGCTTCGCCTTCGTCGAGAGCATGTTCGCCCAGCACCTGGCCCACAAGACCATCCTCTCGCTGGCGGCCTGGGTGATCTTCGCCATCCTGCTGATCAGCCATCACGTACTGGGCTGGCGCGGCATGCGCGCCGTGCGCTGGACCCTGGGCGGCTGCGCCGTACTGCTACTGGCCTATTTCGGCAGCAAGTTCGTGCTCGAAGTCATCCTCAACCGTACCTGAAGCGTAGGTCGCCTTGACACTGCCGGAGCGAATCCCTACAAACGGGGCTGACACGCCAGCGAGGATCCAACGACCTTGAGCGACGACTTCCCAGTGGGATTGCTGTTCGGCCTGCTTTTCCTGCTCATCTGCCTTTCCGCTTTCTTCTCGAGCTCCGAGACCGGCATGATGTCGATCAACCGCTATCGGCTCAATCACGAAGCCAACAGCGGCGACAGTCGAGCTCGCCGGGTCCTGCGGCTGCTGGCGCGCCCGGACCGGCTGATCGGCGTGATCCTGATCGGCAACAATCTGGTCAACAACCTGGCCGCCGCCATCGCCACCGTGCTGGCCATCCACTTCTTCGGCGAGGTCACCGGTCCCGCCCTCGCCCCGCTGCTGCTCACCATCGTGATCCTGATCTTCGCCGAGGTCAGCCCCAAGACCTACGCCGCGATCAAGCCGGAGCGCATCGCCTATCCCGCCTCGCTGATCCTGGAACCGCTGCTCAAGCTGCTCTATCCGCTGGTATGGCTGGTCAACGCGATCTCCAACGGCCTGCTCAAGCTGACCGGCATCAAGAGCATCGAGGGCGGCGGCGACAGCCTGACCCGCGACGAGCTGCGCACCGTGGTGCACGAGGCGGGCACGCTGATCCCCCATCGCCACCAGGCCATGCTGCTGTCGATCCTCGATCTGGAGAACGTCACGGTCAACGACATCATGGTGCCGCGCCACGAGGTGGTGGGTATCGATCTGGACGATGAGCTGGAGACCATCCTGACCCAGATCCGCACCAGCCAGCACACCCGTCTGCCGGTATTCAAGGGCGACATCAACAACATCATCGGCATGCTGCATCTGCGCAATGCGGCCCGCTTCCTGTCCCGGGACGAAGTGACCAAGGCCTCGATCGTGCAGGAGGCCCGTGAGCCCTACTTCATTCCCGAATCGACGCCGCTGCACACCCAACTGCTCAACTTCCAGAAACAGAAGCGCCGCATCGGCATCGTGGTGGACGAGTACGGCGACGTGGAGGGGCTGGTCACGCTGGAGGACATCCTCGAGGAGATCGTCGGCGAGTTCACCACCGACGTGGCCGGCCAGGATCAGGAGATCCATCGCCAGGACGACGGCAGTCACGTGATCGACGGTACCGCCAACATCCGCGACATCAACCGCACCCTGGGCTGGAAGCTGCCGACCGACGGCCCCAAGACCCTCAACGGCCTGATCCTCGAGCACCTGGAAGCTTTCCCGGATGGCCCGGCCTGCCTGCAGATCGGCAGCGTTCGCATGGAAATCATCGAAGTGCGGGACAACCTGATCACCTCGGCGCGCTGCTGGCAGACGGTGCGCAGCGGACGTGCGCGACAGCCCTGATCAGTGCCGGGGCGTGCCGAGCCGGTGCGGGCAGGCCCAGCCGTCGGCTTCGGCCTTGAGCGCCCGCACGTGCGCCTCCAGCCGGTCGCGCTGCGCCAGCCGCGGCGGAATCGGCCGGCCGAAGTAGAGCGCCACTCGGGCGCGGAAGCGGCTCGGCCGCTTGGACAGCGCCGGACCGTTGCAATGCGACGTCCACGACCCCCACAGGCCGGCCAGACCGGCAGGGATCACCGGCACCGGATCGCGGGCCAGGATCGTCTCCAGCCCGCGTCGAAAGGCATGCACCTCGCCATCCGGCGTCAAGCGGCCTTCGGGGAACAGCATCACCACTTCACCGCTGCGCAGCGCCCGACTGACCTCCTCCAGCGCCCGGCGTACGCTGCCGGGATCGCGCCGGTCGGACTCCACCGGAATCGCTCCCACCAGGCGGAACAGCCAGTTGAGCCAGGGCGACTCGTAGATCGGCCGGTCCATCAGGAAACGCAGCGGGCGCGGGCTCGCACCGCCGATCACCAACGCATCCATGAAGCTGACATGGTTGCACACCACCACGGCCGCGCCCTTGGCGGGAATATGCTCGAGCCCGCGCAGGCGCAGCCGATAGCAGCAGTGGATCAGCAGAAAGATGAGATAGCGAATGACCGGTCGCGGCTTGCGAACCATGCGCCAGCCGCCGGCGGTCAGCATGACGGCAAGCAGCCCGTACAGGACGAGATTCACGCGATATCGGACCTATGCTTCAGGCCGGCGAGGATGGTGGAGAGCAGCTGGTCGAGCAGTTCCGGCACCTCGAGCTGCTGGCCCTGCCAATAGCCCAGGCGCTCGTTGAGGCCAAGCTGTACCAGGCCGTGCACGCTGCCCCACAGGGTGCGCCCGAGGCGCCTGGCCTCGAGATCGCCCAGCGCCGGCTGATACTCCTTCAGCCCGTTCTCCACGCGCAGGAACAGCGCCTCGATCATGTCGGACTGACGCTGGTCGAGCTCGCCCTCCTGCGCCAGCGGATAATCGAACAGCAGCTGCCAGCGGAACGGCTCGCGCTGGGCGAACTGCCAGTAGGCCAACGCCAGGGAGCGCATCTGCCGTTCCGGCGCCACGCCCTCGGTCAGCGGTTCGATGACCATACGCAGACGCGCCAGCGTCTCGATGTTCACATGCTGCAACAGATTGCCGAAGCTGCCGTAGAGCTTGAGCAACGTGCTCGGCGCACAGCCCACCTCACGCGCCAGGGCTCGCAGCGAGAGCGCGTGTACGGGATTGCTCTGCAGCCAGTCATCGCATGCCGCCATGACCTGGGCATGGAGCGCTTCGGGCGCATGCTGTCGGGGACGAGCCATCGAGTTCCTCGCAGAACGTTACCAATCTCGTGGGCGGATTACTTCGCACGGTAGCGTAGGATAGCGCACATCGAACACTGTTTTCGACCATTGCGAGCGAAGCCTTGTTCATTACCCCTCGACTTGGCTACCCTGACGCCACCCCGACACCCGGAGATTCCATGGCCGGCCGCCTGTACATTCCTCAGCTCGACGTCGCTCGATTGCTACCCGGGCTGTGCCAGGAGTCACCGCTGCTGACCGGCGCCAACGTGGCGCCCAGACGCGTACTGACGCACATTCGCCTGGAAGCGGGCAGAGCCTGCACGAGGCCGGTGTTCTGGGGGCTGACCCCTGCCTGGCTGACCGTGCTCGATCATGCCCCCCATTGCGCCCGGGCTGAATCCCTCGACGCTCGCCCCATGTTTCGCGAGGCCTTCGCCGCACGCCGTTGCCTGGTGCCGGTCGGCGGGATCTATCTGTGGAAGATGCAGCCCCGCTTCAAGCAGCCGTTTCTCATCACCCGGGGCGATCGCGCTCCGCTGCTGCTGGCGGGCATCTGGTGCCGCTACCACACGACGCTGACCGAGCACACCGACTCGATGGCGCTGGTGACGGTGCCGACCAACGATTTTCTGGCCCCGCTGGGCGACCGGTTGCCGGCGCTGATTGCTGCCGACGAGGCCCGCAGTTGGCTCGACCCCGACACGCCGGTGGAAACCGCGCGGGCGCTGCTGCGTCCCGCGCCGAGGGAACTGTTGGGCGCCTTTCCGGTATCAAGAAGGGTCAACGATCCCAACAATCAGGATCCCGCCTGCGCACACCCCACAGGCCCCATGTTGCGCTGGAACGAACAGGAGACATGATGCTCAAGCCCCATCCGACTCTGCCAAGCCGTGGCTCTCTGCCCTGGCTTGCCGGCCTGCTGCTTACCGGCCTGCTGCTTCCGGCCCTGGCCCAGGCGCAGCAGGCCGAGGAAGCGGCACATGACTACGAAGCGGCCATCGAGGAGGTCATCGAGCCCCACGTCAGCCCCCATGACGATCGCGACTACCGGGTGCTGACGCTCGAGAACGGCCTGACTGCACTGCTGGTCAGCGACGTCACGGCCGACCGCGCCGCCGCCTCGATGAACGTCGGCGTGGGCAGCGCCCAGGATCCGGACGATCTGGCCGGGCTGGCGCACTTCCTCGAGCACATGCTGTTCCTCGGCACCGAGCCCTTCCCCGAAGCCGATGCCTACCAGGGCTATCTGCGCCGTCACGGCGGCAGCCACAACGCCTTCACCGCACCGCAGGACACCAACTACTTCTTCGAGGTCGAACCCGCCGCGCTGCCCGGCGCTCTGGATCGCTTCAGCCAGTTCTTCCTCACGCCGCTGTTCAACGCCGATCAGCTGGAGAGCGAGCGCAACATCGTGCACTCCGAATACATGGCGCGCATCCGCGACGATGGCCGCCGTGAGAACGACGTGCTCAATCAGGTGCTCAATCCCGCCAACCCCACCACGGGCTTCTCGGTGGGCAGCCGTGAGACCCTGGCCGACCCGCCCGCCGGCGAGCCGACCCTGCGCGAGCGGGTGATCGAGTTCTACGAGCGCTACTACGACGCCAACGTCATGCACCTGACGCTGGTGGGTCCGCAGCCGCTGGACGAGCTGGAAGCAATGGTGGCCGAGCGCTTCGCCGATATCGCCGATCGCGGCCTGGAGCGCCCGGTGATCGAGGAGCCGCTGATCGACGAGACGGCGCTGCCGCGCCATGTGGAGCTGCAATCGGTGCGCGACAGCCGCCATGTGCGCTTCATGTTCCCGGTGCCGGATTCGCTCCAGCACTACCGTCACAAGCCCGCCGACTTCCTCGCCCACCTGCTCGGCCATGAAGGCGAAGGCAGCCTGTTCGCGGTCCTGCGCGACGCCGGTCTGGCCGACGGTCTCTCCGCCGGCGTGGGCCGTGGCGACGAGCGCCACGCGCTGTTCACCGTCAGCGTCAGCCTGACGCCGGCCGGGGCCGAGCGCATCGACGAGATCGAGGCCACCCTGTTCGCCGCCATCGAGCAGATCCGCGAACAGGGGCTGGAGGCGTGGCGCTACGACGAGCAGGCCCAGCTCGCCGAGCAGCAGTTCCGTTTTCAGCAGCATGGCTCACCGCTGCAGAGCGCCATGCGGCTGGCCATGAACCTGGCGCGCTTCCCGGTGGAAGACGTGCAGTACGCCGCCTATCGCATGGACGGCTTCGAGCCCGAACTGATCGCCACCTATCTCGACGCCCTGCGCCCCGAGCTGCTGCTGCGGGTCTACAGCGGTCCCGAAGTGGAGGGCGAGCAGACGTCACCCTGGTTCAATACCCCCTGGCGTGAAGTGGAGCCCGAGGCGAGCACCGCTCAGCCCCGGGCGGGGCTCGCCCTGCCAGCGCCGAATCCGTTCATCGCCGAAGACCTGGCCCTGCTCGACCAGCAGGACGAGCGACCCGCGCAGTTGCTGGAGGAACCGGGCTTCGAGCTCTGGCACATGGCGGATGCCAGCTTCAACACGCCCAAGGTCGAGTGGCGCTTCAGCCTGCAGAATCCCACGGCCAGCAGCGACCCGCGACATGCCGTCCTAGCCCACCTGCTGGCGGGCTGGCTGGACGACAGTCTCAACGAGGAGTTCTATGCGGCGCGACTGGCCGGCCACGATGTCGAGGCCTACCCCCACGCCCGCGGCATCACGCTGGCCTTTGCCGGCTGGCGCGACCGTCAGGACCGGGTGATGCGCCGCACCCTGGAGCAACTGCGCCATGGCGACATCGACGAGGCCAGCTTCGAGCGCGTGCGCTATCGCCTGCAGCGCGAATGGCGCAATGCCCCGCAGGCAGCGCTGTTCCGCCAGGGCCATCGCACCCTGGCCGAAGCGCTGATGCGTCCGCAGTGGCCGACCCAGAGCCTGCTCGACGCCAGCCGAGAGCTGACGGTGGACGATCTGCGCACCTTCCGCGACGCCTTCCTCGGTAAGCTGCGTCTGCAGGCGCTGGCCATCGGCAACCTGGATGCCGAACTGGCCAAACGCGAGGGGCGGCTGGTCGCCGAGATGCTGACCCCAACCCTGGAGAAAGAGGCGATCCCGGATCTGACGCCGCTGCGCATCGACGAGGCGCTGCCCATCCTGCACCCCCATACGACTCGCGAAGAGTCGCTGGTGCTGCGCTATCTGCAGGGCAGCGACCGCTCACTCGACAGTCAGGCGCGGCTGGCGGTACTGGGCCAGTTGATCGACACGCCCTTCTATCAGCGCCTGCGCACCGAGGAGCAGCTGGGCTATGTGGTCAGCGCCGGTTACTCGCCGCTGCTGGACGCCCCGGGGCTCAGCCTGCTGGTACAGTCTCCCGACGTCGCCAGCGACGAGATCAAGCATCACATCGATGCCTTCCTGGTGGAGTTCGGCCAGCAACTGACGGAGCTGGACGACGCCGACCTGGCCCCCTACCGTCAGGCCGTGCATGACGGCCTGCTGCAGCGCGACACCAGCCTTGCAGGGCTGACCAACCGCCTGTGGCGCGCGCTGTCGTTCGGCGATACCGGCTTCGACCGTCGCGAGCGGCTGGCTCAGCGCGTGTTGTCGGTGACGGCAGACGATCTGCGCGAGACCTGGCCGAGCCTGACCGAGCGCGCCATCGCCACCATCGCCTACGACCCGGGCGACGAGCCCAGCGACGTCGCCGCTCTCACCCGGCACCTGGAACCGCTGCCCGAAGCCGACGACTGAAACCGAACCACGGAACGCACTGCGCCCGGCCATTGGCCGGGCGCAGTCATGTCTGGCCGCACGTCGTCAGCCGAAGGCCTGGGCAGGCATCATCGCCTCCACATGCATCACCAGCTCCTCGAGGATCGCCCGGTCGCGGTCGCTCAGCGCCACCTGATTGAAGCGCTCGATCTCACGGGCGAAGTCCCTCAGGGTGAAACCGGCCACGGCAGCATCGTTCAGGCGATCCCAACGATACGCCTCCCAGCGCGCCTGCTCCTCGCTGCTCAGGGTGTCGGGATAGCTGCGCGCGCGATAGCGGAACAGCATCTCCTCCAGCCGGGGGTCCTGGAAGGCAAAACGCGCATCGACCAGATCCCAGGGCGAGGTGGCGCGCACCCGCTGCATCTCCTGGCGGTCGGCGGGGGAGAAGAAGCCGCCGCTGTAGAGCATCAAATCGGGGTCGTGCGGGCCCTCGGGGGGCGCCTGGGCGAACACCGCGGCCACCTTCTGCCCCACCTCGGGGCTGGCCATCAGGCGCTTCCAGTTGGCGCGACAGGCTGGCAGATCGAGTCCCAGGCGCTCGACGATCTCGCCGTATTCGCCCTGGCGCGGACCTTCGACGTCCTTGAGCGCCGCCGCAGGCAGGATCACCGGACTGCGGTTGATGTGGATGACCTTGAGCGGAATGCGCGCCTCGCCCTCGGCGAGGTCGTCGCTGCTGACGAACACGCGCTGGCGAATCTGCTCGGCGCTCATCTCGATCAGCGCCTGAGGGTCCACGGAGAGGTCGTAGACGATCACGCCGTTGGGGTTGGTGGGATGCTCCGCCAGCGGCATCACCAGCGCGCTGCAGCCGCGGCTGGCCGGATAGCGCCGCGACACGTGCAGCACCGGCTTGCGCCCTGGCACATCGAGCCGCTTGGCCACCTCGCGCTTGCTGCGCAGCGCCAGCAGGTAGTCGAACAGGCGTGCGTTGCGTTGTCTGAGCAGCCGCGCCAGGGCGATGGTGGCACGCACGTCGGCTACCGCGTCGTGGGCGCCTTCGTGGGCGATGCCGTTGGCGGCGGTCAGGTCCTCGAGGCGGAAGCTCGGCGAGCCGTCCTCGCGCTTCGGCCAGGCGATGCCGGTGGGGCGCAGAGCGTGAAAGGCGCGCACCGCATCGATCAGGTCCCAGCGCGAGTTGCCGTTCTGCCACTCCCGGGAGTAGGGGTCGAGCAGGTTGCGGTAGAACAGGCAGCGACTCACTTCGTCGTCGAAGCGCAGCGAGTTGTAGCCCAGCGCACAGGTACCGGGCTCGCTCATCAGCGCGTGGATGCGCCCGGCGAACTCCGCCTCGGGCAGGCCGCGGCGACGCGCCTGCTGCGGCGTGATGCCGGTGATCAGGCACGCCTGTGGGTGCGGTAGATAGTCGTCCGCCGGTTTGCAGAACAGCTCGACCGGCTCGCCGAGCTCGTTGAAATCGCTATCGGTACGAATCGCGGCAAACTGCGAAGGGCGATCGCGCCGCGGGTCGGCGCCGAAGGTTTCGTAGTCATGCCACAGGAAGGTCATCGGGGCGGCATCTGGCTTCGCCATGGGCGCGGTGTCTCCTGACTGCGTCCTGAGCGGCACAGCCTAACACAGCCCCGCGGACGACTCAGCCGAGGAAGCAGCGGGCACCGCTCGTACGACTAGCGAGTCGCAGCCGGACTCGTTCAGCTGCCGTCTAACTGCGCGGCAGCGTGACGTTGAGTTCCAGCACCGAACAGTTGTCTTCACTGTCCAGGCTGATGTTGATGGCGTCGTCGTCCACCTGGACGTAACGGCGAATCACCTCGAGCAGCTCCTTCTCCAGCATCGGCATGTAGTCGGGCTGGCCACGCTGGCTGCGCTGATGCGCCACGATGATCTGCAGCCGCTCCTTGGCTACCGAGGCGGTCTTCTTGCGTTCTCGCTTCAGAAACTCCAGCAACTTCACCGGCGACCTCCTCCGAACATACGGCTCAGCAGGCTCTTCTTCTGGAACTCGTGGAAGCGCAGCGGCACCTCCTCTCCCAGCAGACGCGAGACGGTATCCATGTAGGCTTGCCCCGCATCGCTGTTGTCATCGTGGGTCACGGGCACGCCCTGGTTGGAAGCGCGCAGCACCGCCTCGGATTCGGGAATCAGGCCGATCAGGTCGATGGCCAGGATTTCCCGGATGTCGTCGAGGTTGAGCATGTCACCGTGATCGACCCGCGCCGCGTTGTAACGCGTGATCAGCAGGTGCTCCTTGACCGGATCCTCGCCGCGCTCGGCGCGCCGCGTCTTGGAGGCGAGCAGGCCCAGAATGCGGTCGGAGTCGCGCACCGAAGAGACCTCGGGGTTGGTGACCACGATCGCCTCGTCGGCGTAGTACATGGCCAGTTGGGCGCCGCGCTCGATGCCGGCCGGGGAGTCGCACAGGATGTAGTCGAAATCCTTGCCCAGGTTTTCGAGCACCCGCTCGACGCCCTCGGAAGTCAGCGCATCCTTGTCGCGGGTCTGGGAGGCCGGCAGGATGTGCAGGTTGTCGACCCGCTTGTCGCGAATCAGGGCCTGATTGAGTCCGGCTTCGCCCTGGATCACGTTGACCAGGTCGTAAACCACGCGACGCTCGCAGCCCATGATGAGATCCAGGTTGCGCAGCCCCACGTCGAAGTCGATGACAACGGTCTTGTTGCCTCGCAGCGCAAGCCCAGTGGCGATGGCCGCTGCGCTGGTGGTCTTGCCGACCCCACCCTTGCCTGAGGTCACTACGATGATCTTGGCCAAGTTACACATTCCTTTGAATGGACGATGGATGACGAAAAAAGAGCGCGGCCCGACTAGTCCAGCGAGGTGATGCCCAACTGGGCATCGCGCAGCACGACCTGCACCGAGGAGCCCAGCAGATGCGGGTCGATGTCTTCGAGACGCTTGTAGGTGCCTGCCACCGAGAGCAGCTCGGCGCGCAGCTCACGGCAGAAGATACCCGCATCGGTATCGCCATGGATACCGGCCAGGGCACGGCCGCGCAGGGCGCCATAGACATGGATGCTGCCCGCCGCCAGCACCTCGGCGCCCGCGTTGACGGCCCCGATCACCACCAGATCGCCTTCCGGAGCGCTGACCTGCTGGCCGGAACGCACCGTGCCGCGATAGATACGGCCGCCGCTTGCCCCCCCGGGCTGCTTCGCCGTCTCCGGTGCCGACGCCTCGGCAGACGGCACCTCCTCGAGCGTGCGTGCCCGCGTGGCATCGGTGGGTGGGAACCAGCCAAGCCCCAGCGCCCAGGCCGACTGCTTGACGGGGTCGGCGCCACCGCGCACGGCCACCGGCAACAGCTTGTGGGTGCGGCACACGGCACAGATCCGCTCCAGGGCGAGGTGGGGCTCATCCAGCTTTTCTACGCTGAGAACGACAGGTGTATGCTGAAAGAACGCGGGGGATTGGCTGAGCTTGCCTGACAGCTGCTCACGGATACGTTCGGGGTCGGCGCTTGCCAACTCCATGACCGTCATGGGCAGCATGCCCCCCTTGAAGGTGAATGCCATCTCTGCCCTGTCCACTTTGAGGCTCATTGCCGGACTCCACTGGGGTGTTGTCGGGTCGTGGGACTAAAGCTAAGCGACTCCCATCCCCCCTGCAACTGGTGATACGGCCAGCCGAAGCCCTCCGGCGCCTGCCGACATTTCCCGGTACTGACCGATGCCTGCCCGCACCCTGCTGTTCCGACGGACTTTTCCACAGCGGCGGCGCGTGCTTAGATAACATACATTAGTCGAAAGACGCCGCCTCGACAGCAATAAAAAAGGCCTGCGCAGCCTGGCCGCTGCGCCTCTCAATCTCAGGATGCCCCATGCCCGGATTCCTAAGCCGCCTCTTCGCCCCACGCTGGCGGCACCCCGATGCCCAGATTCGACGACAGGCCATTGCTCGGCTCGACCCGGCTCGACCCGACCAGCGCCAGGCGCTGGAAGCGCTGTGCCTCGATGCGGACACCTCGGTCCGCCGGGCGGCGCTGGAGAGGATCGACTCGGTCGACATCCTGCTTGCCCTGGCGCAGCGCCAGCCGGATCAGCCCGAGCTGCAAGAACGCCTGATCGCTCTGATCACCGGACAGGCCGGCAGCCTGGATCTCGCCCAGCGTCTGCGCTATGCGGAATCCCTCGACGACAGCACCCTGCTCTCTCGCGTGGCCTTGGAGGGTGACAACCAGCAGCTGCGGCTGGCAGCCGTGGAGCGTTTGTCGGCGGAAGAGGACTTGATCGAACAGGCCTGCGAGAACGGCATTGCCGCCGTACGCCATGCCGCCGCCGCTCGCGTGACCAGCGAAGCGGGCCTCCAGCGTCTGGCCCAGCAGGCACGCCGAGATCGCCAGGTCATGCGTCAGGCGCGTGAGCGCCTGAACCGGCTACGCACCGATGCAGCCACGCTGGCGGCGGCCCGCGAGCAGCGCGAAAACCTGCTGATGAAACTGGAGGCCCATGCCCGCGCTCCCTGGGAGCCCCTCTATGCCGGCCGCTACCGCCACCTGGTGCGGGCCTGGGAAGCGCTCGACGACCTGCCCGACGCCGTTCAGGAGCGACGCTTCCAGGATGCCAGTCTGGGTTGTCGCAAGACCCTCTCGGATCACGATGCCCACGAGCACGCCATCGCCGAGACCGACCGGCGCCGCGAACGGGCTGCCGAAGCACGCGAGTCATTGCTCGAAGCGCTGGAAGAGAGTCTGGCCGGCCTGCCACGCGGCGACCGCCTCACCGGCCAGGACATCGCCAGCCTGCGCTCCCAGAAGATCCTGCTGGCCAACCGTTGGCAGACCCTCTCGGACCTGCACGTCACCGACGCAGCGCTGCGCAAGCGCTACGACGCGATTCTGGCGGACTATGACCATGTGCTGCGAACCTGGGAGCGCTTCGAAGCGCATGCCGCCGACATCGAACGGGCGCTGCAGGAGCAGGACGGCGAATCTCTGACCGACGCCGTCAAGGCCTGCCAATGGCCGGACGAGCTGCCACCGCCCCCGCTGCTGACCCGTGCCCGGCAGCTAATGACTGGCCACGAGCATGCAACGGAAGAGGATCAGGCGGCGCGACTCACCCGCTTCGCCCAGGACCTCGAGCAGCTCGAGAGACTGCTGGATCGCGGCGAG
Organism: Billgrantia desiderata; assembly: GCF_900108215.1. Lineage (NCBI taxonomy): Bacteria > Pseudomonadati > Pseudomonadota > Gammaproteobacteria > Oceanospirillales > Halomonadaceae > Billgrantia > Billgrantia desiderata. The sequence continues at coordinate 34,823 of NZ_FNVC01000032.1, forward strand.
TTCAAGGGTGCCAGCCGTCTGCACCAGAGCTTGAAACACCGCGCCGACACCCTGCCTTCGGCGAAGCTGCATCCGCATCAAGCGACGCTCAAGCGGCTCGGCGCACGTCTGGCCGAGCTGCGCGACTGGCGCGGCTTCGTCGCCGGCCCCAAGCGCGAGCAGCTGTGTCAGGCCATCGATCAACTGGCAGGCGATAGCGGTATCGCGGATGCCGAACTCGACCGTCGCCACCGCCAACTGGTGCGAGACTGGAAGGAGCTGGGCGATGCCGCGGCCAGCCGCGAGCTCTCCGAGCGCTTTCGCAGCGCCTCCGACCGCATACACGAGCGCCTGGCGCCCTGGCATGAACGGCAGGCCGAGGAGCGGATACGCAATCTCGAGGCGCGTACTAGCCTGTGCGAGCAGTTGGAGGCCCTGCTCGACGCACCGGCCAACGATGCCGACCCGGATGCCCTGCGACGCATCCGCGACCAGGCACGTGAAGAGTGGCGCCGTCATTCGCCGGTGCCGCGCGATCAGGCGCAGGCCATCGGACGACGCTTCGGCCGCATTCGCTTCGCTCTGCAGGGGCTCATCGACCAACGCGCCAAGGAAGTCGCCGACGCCAAGCGCACCCTCATCGACGAGGTTAACGCTCTCATCGAGCAGAAGATGTCCTCTGACACCCGGGCCGAGAGAGCCAAGGCGCTACAGCAGCGCTGGCGCGAGCTTGGCCGTGCGCCTCGCGGGGAGGAGCAGACGCTGTGGCGTGAATTCCGCACAGCCTGCGACCAGATCTTTGCCATGCGTGAGGCCCAGCGCGACGACCGCGCCCATCAGGCGCGTCAGCGCCTGGACGACATGCAGGCACTCATCGACCGCCTGGACGCCTGGCAGCCGAGCCGCTCCAGCGACGGCCACGTGCTGGAGCAGGCGATCGAGCACGCCACGGCGCTGGAGCCGCTGCCCTCGGGCCGCCGCACGGAAGGCATGCGCCGGCGCTGGAGCGGCATCGTGCGTACCCGACGCGAGCGACTGGCACGTCTGGCCGTGGTGGAAGAGATACAGCAGTGGCAGGCCTGCCGGCCGCTGCTCGATGCCCACCTGAGCGCCGATGCCGACTGGCTCGAGAACGGCGTCGCCACCGAGGTTCCCCTCGACTCGGCCGCGTCGCTGCCCGAAGACATGCGTCGCGCGCATGAGCAGCGTAACGCAGCCAGGAAACACCCCCCGTCCGCCGAGGCGGTTCATGAACAGCTGGCACGTCTGCGCGTACATCTCTCTCTGCTGGCCATGGGGCGGGTCAGTCAGCACGACGAACCGCTGCGCCTGGCCATCCAGGTCGAACGTCTCAACGAAGGCCTGGGCCGCGAGTTGAGTCAGGCCGAGGAGGTGCGCATCGTGCTGCGCAACCTGTTGGCCACCGGGCCGGTCTCCCCCGAGCAGTGGCAGCACGAGGTGGGAGAACTCGACTCGCTGCTGACACGTCTGACGCGCCTGCCGCCGCCCTGACAGCGGCGCGCAGACACGAAAAAGGGAGGCCCGCGCCTCCCTTTATTCTGCAGACTCCCTCAGCCCATGAACTGGCCGCCGTTGATGTCGATGTTGGCGCCAGTGATGAACCCCGACTCCTTGTCGGCCAGGAACACCACCAGCCTGGCGATCTCCTCCGGGGTGCCATAGCGCTTGACCGGGATGGTCTCGCGGATCGCTTCCCGTACGTTCTCGGGAATCTTCATGATCATGTCGGTAGCGATATAGCCGGGCGACACGGTATTGACGGTAATGCCTTTGGTAGCGGTCTCCTGAGCCAGCGCCATGGTCAGGCCATGCATGCCGGCCTTGGCCGCCGAGTAGTTGACCTGGCCAAACTGGCCCTTACGGCCGTTGATCGAGGAGATGTTGATGATGCGCCCATACTTATGCTCGAGCATGCCCTCGATGACGCTGCGACAGGTGTTGAACACGGTGTTGAGGTTGGTGTCGATGACCTCGTGCCACTGCTCGGGCGTCATTTTCTTCATCGTGCCGTCGCGGGTGATGCCGGCACAGTTGACCAGAACGCTGATCGGCCCGTGGGCCTCTTCGATCTCTTTGACTCCGGCTTCACACGCCTGATAGTCGGTCAGGTCGACCCCCGACAGGGAAATATTGTCGAATCCATCGGCCTTCTGGCTCTCGAGCCAGGTCTTGGCCTTCTCCGGGTTGTGGTATCCCGCCACCACGTGGTAGCCCGCCGCCGCCAGTGCGCGGCAAATCGCCGAACCGATCCCCCCGGTTCCGCCGGTGACCCACGCTACGGGTGCTGATTGAGTCATATTCCACCTCCCTGATTCATGACGCTTGTATTCGCAGTGCTTGGCCTGGCGCAGCAAGCCAGCCACAACAGGATGCTGGCAGAAGGCATCGCCTTCAAGCTGCCCCCCTAGTGATTATGGACACAAGCGCTGCGCTTGCACTAACAACGTCTTCCACCTTGACACAGCGCAAAAAAAGCGTAGAATTCGCCTCACGTTGATGCGGGGTGGAGCAGTCTGGTAGCTCGTCGGGCTCATAACCCGAAGGTCGTCGGTTCAAATCCGGCCCCCGCTACCAAGTTCGAAAAAGCCGAGGCCACAAGCCTCGGTTTTTTATTGTCCGCCTGGGCACTGAACCGACGGTCGTCGGTTCGCTCACCATTCAAGGTCAGCGGCCCCCGCTGCCAAGTTCGAAAAAGCCGAGGCCACAAGCCTCGGTTTTTTGTTGCCGCCAAGCTTTGACCCGACGGTCGTCGGTTCGCTCTCCATTCAAGGTCAGCGGCCCCCCCGCTACCCAAAACGAAAACCGAGGCCACAAGCCTCGGTTTTTTATTGCCCCCACGGGCACTGACCCGACGACCGTCGGTTCGCTCTCCATTCAAGGTCAGCGGCCCCCGCTACCCAAAACGAAAACCGAGGCCAAAAGCCTCGGTTTTTTGTTGCACGCTATAAAAACTCATGCGGTATGGAGCTTCAGGGCAGATCACGCGCCGCCAACGCTATGCTGCGGTCGTCGCCGCTGGTGCCGCGGCAGAAGGTCTCGCTGTAGAAGCGACGAATCAGGTCGCGCTGGCGCAGCTTGCCCTGGCGCAGGTCGTCGAGCCAGTGGCTGAGCTGTCCCGAGACCTGTTCGCCGTCGTAGGCGACCAGCTTCTCGGCGGCACCGTCGCTCATCAGGGCGATGCCGGTCAGCGCAGCCGTCGTCTCGACGCCGTACTGCACCTGCTCGAAGGCCAGGCGTTCGTCAACGAACAGCGTCTGGTTGGCGAACTCCCCCTTGCCGCGCTCGCCCAGCGTGCGGAGATTCGGCATCAGCTCGGGCGCCTCCTCATTCTGGGCTTCCGACGCCTCTTGCGTCTCTTGCGCCGCGTTCACCGGCACCGCGCGCTCCAGCACGAGTTCGCCATCACCCACCTTGAGCCACAGCACTCTCTCGCAGCCCACCAGCGCCAGCAGCAGCGTGCAGCGCAGGTCGCGCACCGGTCGGCACTGCTCGCCCGCCCTATCGTGCAACGTGCCCTTGGCATGGCGCACCAGCAGCTCGGCCAACTGCGCCACGGCATCGGCCGTGGGCGCTTCGCGACCATCGAGCAGCCAGGCCAGTTGGGCCTCCAGCGTATCGGCCAGCCGCAGCATGGCACTGACCAGGGTGCGCGCACCGAGATCCGAGGCCGGCGAGCTGCCGGCGCCATCGGCCAGCACCAGCGCCGGGCGCGGCGCCGCCACCCCGCCTGCGGCGTCCTGGCAGGGCATGGCCGGCGTTTTCTCCACATGGCCCAGTCCGGCCGTGGCCACGGCCAGAGTCGACCAGCGCGATGTCGTCTCATTCGGAAAAGCGGGTAACTCAGCGGGCATGCAGTACCTGCGAACGTTTGGGCCGACCGGGCGTTGCCAGGTGCACGGTATGCTTGCCGGTCGCCAGCGCGTCGCGATAATCGCTCAGCGCCGCGTGCCACTGCGGCAGCGTGGCGCGCTGAATCGGGGCGTCGGCACCCACCGTGAAGGTGGTCACGAACATGTCGCGGAGGGTGTCGGGCAGCGCCTGCCAGAGCTCGTACCAGACGCCTTGAGGTACATCGCGCTGCCCGCGACCGTAGGCGAAGTTGCCGCGCCTCAGGTTGCGCACCGGATCGTCGCCACCGACGATGTCGTAGGGGTGACGCCCCAGCATCAGGCACTTGAACAGCACGATGGCCAGCGAGAAGGCCTCGCTGCGCGGCGTGCGCACGGTATGGCGAAAGGAGACGCCCTGATGCTCCTTGGGCGTCATGTCGGGGCTACCGACGGGACAGGGGTAGAAGGTGCCGTCGAGGCGCAGCTGGTAGCTGTCGCAGTCGATCAACGTGACCTGGTCGGTGGAGGGCACGCAGAACACGTTGTTGAGGTTGTAGTCGCCGATGCACACCCCGGCCTCGTGCAGCTGCTGCACGATTTCGACGAAGCGGATCAGGTAGCCGACGATACGGCGCCGGTCGAGGCCGGGAAAATAGCGCTGGTAGAGCAACGCGTGGGCGAGGAAGCTCATCTTCACGCCGCGAGCCCGATACATGGCAAAACCGATCCAGCGGTGGCGTTCGTCGAAGACGCGGATCAGCGGCCAGCACACGTCGCGGGTCATATGGGCGTCGCGCAGGATGCGCATGGCCTCGACCTTGCGGTGCAGCTCCTCGCCGCGCCGGTCGAGCACCTCGGGGTAGTACCATTTGACGATCACGTCGGGACGCTCGCGCAGGGCGAAGATCTCACCCTCGCCACCGCGCTCCAGGCGCTTGCCGAGGCGGCGCTCCTTGCCCTGCGAATCCCTCACCACCAAAGCGGGCGTCACCACTCGACCTCCTTCGCCACCATGCCTGTCATCATTATCGAACCTTGGCCGGGCGGGCGGTAGTCAAGTCAGTCGCTGTTGCCGTCGTCTCGTCGCGCATGCGCCTCGATACCCGTTCAGATGCTGTCCCAGCTATCGGTGGGTGGCAGCTTGACCTGCTCGGTCGTGGAAGAGGAGGCCGAGACGCGGCTCATGCTGGCCGACAGCCACAGGAAGAACTCGCGAAACTTCAAACCGTCCAGGCGTTTGGCCGGTCGCGTGGAAAAGGCGCTGAGCGCTTCGAGGTCGGCCTCTTCGACACCCACCGGCATCACCACCAGCTTGCGCTGCTGGGCCAGTGCCCGCGCTCTGGCCGAAACGGCCTGCCACTGATCCGTCGGCACGCCATCGCTGATCACCACCAGCCAGGGCTGGTAGTAGGCGACACCGGCCTTACGGTAGGCCGCGGTACGCTCTTCGAGGCGATCGAGCGCCAGCTCCATGGCACCGCCAAGCGGCGTCAGGCCGGAAGCGGTAAACTGCCGACACTGGGAAATGTTCATGGCCGTGGTGAAGGGCAACTGTTCGGTGACCTTGCCGCCGGCGGTGATGACACCGAGCTCGACGGAGCAGGCTGCCATGTCGTCCTCCTGAATGGCCGAGATGAAGGCCTGGACGCCGGCGTTCAGTTCACGGATCGGCGGGCCGAACATCGACGCGGAGGTATCCAGCACCAGCATGCATGCACAGCGAGGTGATGGGTTGTCGATCAGGTCGCTATCGCCGTTCAGTCGGTAAGTTGCCATCCCACGGATCCTCATGTCTGGGTGCCCGGCCCCGATTCGACCGGACGAACACGAGACTATCACAGCCCCGTCAGGGATGCCGCGCCCACCGTTGCAGACTGACCAACGCGCAGCCAGCGTAGGTCTCAGCCCCTTGAATCCCGCCGCCTTTACCCGCATCTTTCGAACGAACTCACCTCTTTGCGCAAGGCCAACGCCATGTCCATCGTCGACCCTCGCAGCGGCGCCCCCCTGACGGCGCCCCAAGACACCTCAGCACCTTCGCCGCAGGCGGCGCCCAGCGATGAGCAGTTGATCATCGACGTCGACCGCAACAACATCCAGCAGCTGCTGGAGTTCTCCATGCAGGTGCCGGTGCTGCTCGACTGCTGGGCGCCTTGGTGCCAGCCCTGCAAGGTGCTGATGCCGATACTGGAGAAGCTGACGCGCGAATATCGCGGCACCTTCATCCTGGCCAAGCTCAATATCGAGGAGAATCAGGAAATCGCCGCCCAGCTCGGCGTGCGCTCGGTGCCGGACGTCAAGCTGATCAGCCAGGGTGGACTGGTGGATCACTTCCAGGGCGCGCTGCCCGAGAAGGAGGTCCGCGAGTGGCTGGCACGCTACTTTCCGGCACCGGAAGACGCACCGGCCAGCCCCGAGGAACAGGCCGCCGAGGCCTTGGCCCAGGGCGATGCCGCCACGGCCCGTGCCATCTATGAGCAGTTGGTGCAACAGAACCCCGAGCACTACCCCTATCAGGTAGAGCTGGCTCGGGCGCTGGTGGTGGAAGGCCGCGGCGAAGAGGCACTCGCCCTGCTCGACAACCTCCCTCCCGAGGAGCGGGATGCCGCACCGGCTCGTGGCGTACGCGCCAGCATCGAATTCCGCGAAGAGGCGCCGAGCGACGAGGAGCTGGCCGCCCTGGCCGGACGCGACGACAGCGAGGCTCGCTTCAAGCGCGCCATGCGCCAGATTGCCGATGGCGATTATGAAAGCGGTCTCGAGGGGCTGCTAGAGGTGATGCGCAAGGATCGCGGCTATGGTGACGACGCAGCACGCAAGACCCTGCTACGGGTGTTCGACGCCCTCGGCGCCGAACATCCGCTGACCGTCACCTATCGGCGCAAGCTGTTCACCCTGCTCTACTGAGGGCGATGCGCCAGGGACTTCGCCTGGCGCTGCCGCTCACCCCTTCAGCACGCCATCGAGACGCGCCAACGCCGCTTCGAGCTGGGACGCGGTGGTGCCGAAGTTGAGCCGCACGAACCCCGGCCAGCCGAAGTCCGCCCCGTCCGACAGTGCCACCTTCGCCTCCTGCAGCAGTAGCTGTTGCGGCGAACCCTGGCGCTGCGCGAGCCCTTCGGCACGGCGCATATCGAGCCAGGCCAGATAGGTCGCCTCCGGCACGCTCATGCCCACCCCCGGCCACTGGGCGACCCGCTCGATCAGCACCTGGCGATGGCCACGCAGCGTCTTCAACAGCGCCTGTCGCCAGGCATTGCACTGCCCGTAGGCCACCTCGGCGGCCACCAGCCCCAGCACGTTGACGTCCGGCAGCAGACCACGCACTGCCGCGGCGAAGCGCTGGCGCAACTCACCATTCGGAATTACCGCACAGGCGGCGGTGAGGCCGGCGAGGTTGAAGGTCTTGGAGGGCGCCCACAGCGTGATGATGCGTGCCGCAAGCTCTGGGAAAGCCGCCGCCAGCGGCCGGTGCCGGGCGCCTTCATCCAATAGCAGATCGCAGTGCAGCTCGTCGGAGACCACCAGCAGGTCGTGTCGCTCGATCAACGCCGCCAGGCCGGCCAGCTCCTCGTGTCGCCATACCCGTCCGGTGGGGTTGTGCGGTTGGCACCACAGCAGCAGCCGGGTCTCAGGGGTAATGGCCGCTTCCAGCGCCGCCAGATCGAGCCGCCACGGCTCACCGGGGCCGGCCGGCTCAGCCAGCGCCACCTGTTGCGACAGCCGCCCGGTGCGCTCGGCCACCTTGAGAAACGGTGGGTAGATCGGCGTGAGGGTCAAGACCCCGTCGCCCGGCTCGGTCAGCGCCAGGCTGGCCAGATGCAGTGCAGGCACCACGCCGGGAAGCCACAGCTGCCACTCCGGCTCGATGGCCCAACCGTACTCCCGCGAACTCCACTCGCAGAGCGTCTGTTTGAGACTGTCGGGAACCGTCCCGTAGCCGAACACGCCGTGGTCGACCCGCGCTTTCAGCGCCTCGATCACCTGGGGTGGCGAGGGGAAATCCATGTCGGCCACCCACAGTGGCAGGGTGCTGGCATCATAGCGGTGCCATTTCTGCGACGGCCAATCGCCCCCCTCGGGGTGGCGTCGCTCGATGGGCGTGGCAAAATCGAACTCCATGTTCTTTCCTCGGAAGCAGATATGAGCGAAACCATGCCGCAAAGCGGCTTCTATGCCAAGGCACGCCGCGGTATGTCGGCCACTATCGCGCAATGGCGGCAACTGGGGCAGGGCGATCCGGACCGCCTCGCGTTGATCCTGGCCGAAACGGCGCGGGTCGCTCGACTGGGCGAGCCGGATACCACGCCCGACGGCAACACCCTGGCAGCCTGGAGCCGTTCCGAAGCGGGCGACGACATCCCTCTGTGGGCGGCCCGTACCGCCACCTTCCTGTTGGTGCAGATGCCGGCGCGCCCGATACCCAAGAGCGACGACGAGGCCTGCGCCTGGGCTTACTGCTGGCTGCGCAATCGCGATTTCGCCAGCGTAGACGAAGCACGCGCCGCCCTGCCTGAACATCTGCAGGAGAAACTGACCCATGCGGTGGGAGCCGCCTGGGCCGATCGCCAGGGCCTGCGCCTGGTATAGCCTCACCACAAGGAAAACCCATGGACGTTCCCTTGAGCTGGCAGTTGGCCAAGCTCGCGGTATCGATCGGCATCGTGCTCGGCCTGGCAATGGTCGCCGAGCGTGTCAGTACCCGCGTGGCGGGCCTTCTCGCCGGCTACCCGCTGGGCACGGCGATCGCGCTGTTCTTCATCGGCCTGGAGATTTCGCCGGGCTTTGCCGCCGAGAGCGCCGTTTACAGCCTGGCGGGCTTCACCGCCACCATGGCATTGGGGGGCGGCTATCTGATTTGCGGAAGGCGCGACGGCCTGAAGGGGGTGCTCTGCGGCACGGCAGGCGGGCTTGTCGCCTGGTGGCTGACGAGCCTCACGCTGACGCGCTTCGAGCTCGACCGCTTGAGCGGCACGCTGGTGACCCTGGCGGCCATCTTCGTCTTCACCTGGCTCTATCGCCACGTGCCGGAAGCCCGCACCAAGGCACGCTCCGGCGGCTCGCGCTGGCGGCCGCTGCTGCTTCGCGCCGGCCTCGCCACCGCCATCGTCTTCCTGGTCACCGGCCTGGCTCACGTGCTGCCGGCGTCCTGGGCCGGCATGCTGGCGGCCTTCCCGATCTCGATGTATCCGCTATTGGTGATCCTGCATCTCACCCATGGCGCGTCGCCGGCCGCCACGGTGATCAAGCACTATCCGGCCGGGCTCGGCGCGCTGCTCTGCTATGCCCTGTGCGTGTCGCTCACCTATGCCACCCTGGGTCTGCTGTGGGGCACTCTCGCGGGCTTCGCCGTGGCTACGCTGTGGCTGCTCGGATGGATGCGACTTCAGACCTGGTACGGAGCAAGGCAAAAGTCCGGCACTTGACCTAGCGTTTGCTCGGGGCAATGCTGTCAACCTGCCAACGGCATGTCACAAGACCACAAGACAGCAAAGGGACTCTCACATGTTCGTGCGTACCGTCGAACCCGCCTTCTACGACACCGACGCTCTCGGCCACGTCAACAACACTCGCCTGCCGGCCTGGTTCGAGCTGGCACGCAACGATCTGTTTCGCCTGTTCACGCCGGATCTGGATCCGCGCAAGTGGAAGCTGATCATGGCACGCATGGAAGTCGACTATCGCGCCGAGCTGCACTATGGCAACGAGATCGAGATCCGCACCTACGTCTCGCGCCTCGGCAACAGCTCCTTCACCGTCACCCAGGAGGCGTGGCAGAAAGGCGAGTTGACCAATCTGGGCCATACCGTGATGGTGCACTTCGATCATGACGCCAAGCGCGCCGTGCCCATCGAGGGCGAACTGCGCGAAGCGCTCGAGGCTCATCTGCAACCGCTCCCGGAGCCGGCCGACGCATGACGCCGGCAATCAAGGCACTGGAACGCGACGGCGTCCCCTTCGAGCTGCTCAGCTACGAACACGACCCGCGCGCGCCGGCATACGGCGAAGAAGCCGCCAACGCCCTGGACCTCGACCCGCGAAGCGTGTTCAAGACCCTCATCGCCCGTCTCGACGATGGGCGCCTGGCGGTGGGCATTGTGCCGGTGACCGGCCAGCTCGACCTCAAGGCGCTGGCCAAGGCAGCCGATGCCCGGCGGGCGAGCATGGCCGAGGCCGCCGAGGCCGAACGTGCTACTGGCTACGTACTCGGTGGCATCAGTCCGCTGGGTCAGAAGAAACGCCTGGCGACCTTTCTCGATGCCAGCGCCAAGGACCTCGATCGGCTGCACGTCAGCGGCGGGCGTCGTGGTCTGGAGATCGCCCTGGCGCCTGCCGACCTGATCCGCCTGTGTCAGGCGCGCCTGGCCCCTCTGGCCCGCCCCTGATTCCTCGTGAGCCGAATTCGGCCTCCCGGGGTCAAACTTTCATGCCCCGTCAGACGGGACATTCATCGCCGGCAGGAGTCTGTCATGGCCATCCGCTACAACCTCTGGCTCGAGCCCGACAAGGTCGCCCAGCACCGCGCCGTGGAAGCCGACCTGGAGCGCTACTTCATGGAGCGTTTTGCCGACTACCCCCACATCCGCTTGTTCGGCGCCGACCCCTACGATTATGATGCGCCGTTCAATCGGCTCTACGACGTGCTGATGGCACGGGCCAACGAGTACTGCGAACGCCAGTGGCGCGGCTACGTGCCCACGCCCGAGCAGCTCAACCGCACCTTCTTTCGCGCCGTGGGCCGCTCCAACAAGTTCATCCGGGACCACAACGATGGTGATCCAAACCGACCAGACGCCTGATGACCGCCAGCTCGCGATCATTGCCGAGCAGCTGGGGCGCGCACCGCGCGGCATCGAGTCCGTCGCTGCCGTAGACGGCGAAGGCACCCCGCTGGTGCTGCGCATGGCCCCCATCGTCGACGGCAAGCCTTTCCCCACCCTGTACTGGCTGAGCTGTGCACGCCTCAAGGTCGAGATTTCCCGCATAGAAGCAAGCGGTGCCATCAAGCAGCTCGAGGCAAGACTGCAGGAATACCCCGATTTTCTCGCCGTCTATCACGCCAGTCATCGCGACTACGTGGACAGGCGCTGGCGCTACATGAGCGATGTCCAGCGAGCCGAAGTCGAGCGGCTCGGCTATGCGGACGTCATGCGCGAGCGCGGCATCGGCGGCATCGCCAACTGGGATCAGGTGCGCTGTCTGCACACCCAGTATGCTCACCACCTGTGCGGCAACAACGTCGTCGGCCAGTGGCTCGACGCCGAGTTCGGCGTGGCCGACTGCCTGCCCTGATTCTCTTCCCCGACGCTTCCACAGCCTCTCCCTGACGGCCGGCAGCTGCTACGATAAGGGCTTGCCAAGGAGAAGCGCATGTCGAATTTCTGTGTCTATCTGGGCTCCCGCGATGGCCGGGACCCGATCTTTCTGGAAGCCACCCGCGCCCTCGGGCACGAAATGGCCGCACGCGGACACGGCCTCGTCTATGGCGGCGCCCGCATCGGTCTGATGGGAGCTCTGGCCAACGCCGTGCTGGAGAGGGGTGGCAACGTGATCGGTGTGATGCCCGACCACCTGGTGGAGCGCGAGCAGGCCCACGAGGGGCTGCCGACCCTGATCCGCGTGAACAACATGCACGAGCGCAAGGCCAGCATGGCCGCCCATGCCGATGCCTTCATCGCCCTTCCCGGGGGTATCGGCACCATGGAGGAACTGTTCGAGGCCTGGACCTGGCAGTACCTGGGGCTGCACGACAAGCCCATCGGCGTGCTCGACATCGCCGGCTTCTACAGCCCGCTGCTGGCTTTCCTCGACAGCACGGTGGAACACGGCTTTCTCAATGGCCGTACCCGCGACAGCTTGATCGACGCCGCAGAGCCTGCCGCTCTGCTGGATGCCCTGGAGGCACGGCTCGCCAGCCCCGTCACCTAGGAGATCGCCCATGCACGCCATTGCCGTCGATCAGGAGCGCCTGGCCTGGCGCGAACACCCCAACCCGCCAGGCCCCGCTGCCGGAGAGGTACGTCTCACGGTGGCCTGGGCCGGGGTCAATCGCGCCGACCTGATGCAGCGCGCCGGCCATTATCCGCCGCCGCCCGGGGTCAGCGACATTCTCGGCCTCGAGATCAGCGGCACGGTGAGTGAAGTCGGCCCCGGCGTCGACACTCTGCGCCCGGGAGAGCGGGTCTGCGCCCTGCTGGCGGGCGGCGGTTATGCCGAGGAGGTCGTGGTCGATGCGCGGCAGGTGCTGCCGGTGCCCGAGGGCTTGGACCTGCGCGAGGCGGCCGCACTGCCAGAGGTGTTTGCCACTGCCTGGCTCAACCTGTTCATGGAGGGACAGCTGGCGGCCGGCGAGCGCGTCCTGCTGCACGCCGGTGCCAGCGGTGTCGGCACTGCCGCCATTCAGCTTTGCCGGGCCTTCGGTCACCCCTGCTTCGTCACGGCGGGCAGTGACGCCAAGCTTGCCGTCTGCCGTGAGTTGGGCGCCGATGCGGTCTTCAATCGCCACGAAGGCAGTTTCGCGGATGCCGTGAAGGCATGGGGCGGTGCCGACCTGATTCTCGACCCCGTGGGTGGCGCTTATCTGGCCGACAATCAGCGCGTGCTGAATGCCGACGGACGCCTGGTGCTGATCGGCCTGATGGGTGGGCGACACGCCGAGCTCGACCTGGGCCGCATGCTGATGAAGCGACAGCGGCTGATCGGCTCGACCCTGCGCGCCAAGCCGCCGGCGGCCAAGGGAGCCATCCTCGATGCGCTGAGAGCCCATGTCTGGCCGCGCCTTGCAAAGGGAGAGTTGCGCCCGCTGATCGATCGCACCTGGCCGATCAACGAAGTCGAAGCCGCCCACGCCCATGTGCAGCGGGACGCCAATATCGGCAAGGTACTGCTTGCGGTCAGCGGCGAGAGGTAGGGGTGTCGGCGCTCTCGCCGTCTTCGCGGGTGCGCAGATAGGTGAGTTGCAGCAGGCGGGCATCCTCTCCGGCGCGATGGCGCCGAATTCCCAGCTCTTTCACCAGCGCTTCCCGGGTTCGGTGCCACGCACCGAGCTGGCGCTCGCTGAGCAGAATGCGCAGTGCCTCGAGGCGAAAGGCGGGCAGCATGCCGGCATGGTGAAACAACAGCGATAGCCAGGTGTTGTCATAGCCCCAGCTGTCGCTATAAGCCACACCGATCTCGCTCAGTTCATCGTTGAGCCAGCGCGCCACCTGAGCAATGGGTAGACCTTCACGCTGCAGACGTGCACGGGAAATACCGTGCAGCAATTCGGCCTTGGGGTCCCAGTGCGTCCACTCGTCCAGCGGCTGCACGAGGAAGGCGCAGCAGCTACCGTCGGCCCGTGCCAGGCCAATCTCAATGGGGTAGCTACCGCGCCCGAATCCGGACGCCTCGATATCCAGCAGTGTCGGCAGCGTCACGAATGGACGTATCCTCGAAAGCAGAGCCGCGTGGCAGAAGCGGCGGCAAGTGGGGTTAGTGTCGGGCTTGAGCGTCGTCCCTGTCCAGCTCGCTACACTCCAGGCCCGCATGTCGGTCGGCGAGCGCCTGCCAATGGGCGGCTTGAGCGCTGTCCACCGGCAGCCCCAGCTCACCCAGACGATAAGCCTTCGCCAAGCGCACAGCGGCAAGCGGATGGCCTGCCTCGGCGGCACGGGCATACCAGGTCACGGCACGCGCCTCACGGCGAGGATACTGGGCACAGCCGTGCTCGAGGATCTGCCCGGCCTGGTATTGGGCCTTGAGATTGCCGGCCTGCGCAGCCTCGAGCACATAGCGAGCGCCACGCGCCTTGTCCTGAGGGCTGACCCCACGCTGGAAAAGCATATGTCCGTAGAGCGAAAGCGCGCCGGGGTGACCGGCATCGGCGCAGCGCTCGAAGAGATGCATGGTCAAGCGCTGGGTACGCGGAGAGCGTGGCAACCAGCGCGTGTGAAACAGCTGTTCTGCAAGACGGTATTCGAGCCGGGTGAACAATGATGATGCCTGCGTCATCGTGCAAACAACCTTGGGTTCGTCTGAAACCAGCCTGATGACGTGGCACCACCCTGTGGTCGTCGTCATGGCCTGTCTGAACTCGCCGCGGGACTCCGCCGGGGCCGCTTGAGGGTGGCCAGCATACGCCCGCCCCGCCGGCGACTCAACCCCTAGATTTGCTGCCTTGGTAGGGCTCGGCTAGCATGGCTCTGGATAGGCAACGAGCTCGCCACCGATTCGACTTTCTACAGGAGCGATGATGCAGACGCGACCGCTTGGCGACACGGGCATCGAGGTCAGTCGCCTGTGCCTGGGCACCATGACGTTCGGAGAGCAGAACAGCGAATCCGACGCCCACGATCAGCTCGACCGCGCCGTAGCCTTCGGCATCAACTTCATCGACGCGGCCGAAATGTATCCTGTACCTCCCCGAGCCGAGACGCAGGGGCGCACCGAGGCCTATATCGGCAGCTGGCTCAAGCGCCGTGAAAGCCGCGATGACGTGATCATCGCGACCAAGGTGACCGGCCCTGGGCTCGAGCACATCCGCGGCGGCCCACGCCTGAACCGGGAGCACATCCATCAGGCCATCGATGCCAGCCTGGAGCGATTGCAGACCGACTACGTCGATCTCTACCAGCTCCACTGGCCCGAGCGTTCGACCAACTACTTCGGACGCCTGGGCTACGAGCACGACGAAGAGGAAAATGCCGTCTCGCTGGAAGAGACCCTCGGTGTGCTCAAGGAGCTGGTGGATGCCGGCAAGGTTCGCGCCATCGGCCTCTCCAACGAGACCCCTTGGGGGGTGATGAAGGCACTGCAGCTCGCAGAACGGCTCGGTCTGCCGCGGGTTGCCTCGATCCAGAACCCCTACAACCTGCTCAATCGCTCCTTCGAGGTCGGCCTGGCCGAGATCGCCCATCGCGAGAACGTGGGCCTGCTGGCTTACTCGCCGCTGGCCTTCGGCGTACTCTCGGGCAAGTATCTGGATGGCGCCCGCCCCGAGAACGCTCGCCTCACGCTCTTCGAGCGCTTCAAGCGATATACCTCACCGCTGGCCGAACAGGCCACCCGCGCCTACGTCGACATTGCCCGCGAGCACGACCTGGACCCGGCCCAGATGGCGCTGGCCTTCGTCAATTCGCGCAGCTTCCTGACCAGCAACATCATCGGCGCCACCACCATGGAACAGCTCGAGGACAACCTCGCCAGCGAATCGCTGAAGCTCGAACAGAGCGTGCTGGAGGCCATCGAAGAAGTGCACCGGCGCATCCCCAACCCCTGCCCCTGAATGGTTCTGCCGGTATCGGCGAGGGCTATCGCATCGATAGCCCCGTCTTCGCGCAGCGGTTGATATAATCACGCTTCGTTCGATTCGTCCCATCTGGTACAGGAGTGCCCCATGCTGAGCGTGATCTCGCCGGCCAAGACGCTGGATTTCGAGACCCCGGCCACCACGGCCATCCACTCGCAGCCGGATTTTCTCGACCATAGCCAGCGCTTGATCGAGATCCTGCGCGACTACTCCCCCCAGCAGCTCAGCGAACTGATGGGCATCAGCGACAAGTTGGCCGGCCTCAACGCCGCTCGCTTCGCCGAATGGCACCCGCGCTTCACGCCCGACAACGCCAAGCCGGCGGCTCAGGCCTTCCAGGGCGACGTCTACGTGGGTCTCGAGGCCGCCTCTTTCAGCGACTCCGACAACGAGTTCGCCCAGCATCATCTGCGCATCCTGTCAGGCCTGTATGGCCTGCTGCGACCGCTCGATCTGATCCAGCCCTACCGCCTGGAAATGGGCACGCGGCTGGCCAATCCGGCCGGCAAGGATCTCTACGCCTATTGGCAAGGCACGCTCACCGAGGCACTGGACCGCGCCATCGTCGAGAGTGGCTCCAAGGTGCTCGTGAACCTGGCCTCGAACGAGTATTTCAAGGCCGTCGACACCAAGCGGCTCGACGCTCGGGTGATCACGCCGGTGTTCAAGGACGAGAAGAACGGTACCTACAAGATCATCAGCTTCTATGCCAAGAAGGCACGCGGCCTGATGGCGGCCTGGATGATTCGCCAGCGCCTCGACGATCCCGAAGATCTAAAGGGCTTCGACGTGGCGGGCTACGCCTTCAATCCCGCCATGTCCGAGGGTGATACGCTGGTCTTCACGCGCCGCGAAGCCCAGCATTGAGCCAGGCGGAAGCCGGGTATCAGTAAAAGCGCAGCGGGCGCGAGGCACGTGGCTTGAGAAAACGCCGGTGGATCAGGCGGAAGCGCTCGTCGTCACAGCGCTCGAGCCACTCGTAAGCCACCATGTCGGCCGTTACCGGTGTGGCGCCCGCCTGCGTCATTCGCTCACGGGCAAGGCAGGCCTCCTCGGCGCGCCGGCTGACGGACGCCTCGCTGAGCCAGTACACCTCATAGCCCGCTTCCAGCAGCCCGAGACCGGTCTGCATCACGCAGATGTGCGCCTCACTACCGCACAGTACGATCTGACGCCTGCCGCTCTTTTCCAGCGCAGCGGCAAAGTCCGGCTCGGCATGGGCATTGAAGTGCACCTTCTGCCACAGCCGATAGTCCGGCAGCGCCTCCAGCAACCGCGGCTCGCTGCCACCCAGCCCCTCCGGGTACTGCTCGGTCAACCACACCGGCACGTCCAGCTCGCAGGCGAGCCCACCCAGCCACTGTGCTTCGCTGACGGCCTGGTTGCCGCCATCGATCACCGGCAGCAGCCCCGCCTGCAGATCGACGATCAGCAGCAAGCTGTTTTCACTCTTCAAGCGCATGGCTTTCCCCATTTTTTCAGCACTTTCCCCAGCATAGCCGCTAGAATGGAGCATCCAAATTCTACTTTCCCCTCAATCCTGAAGAGGAACCAAGCGATGCGTCACTTCCTGGTCATGCTCATGGTCGCCGTGATGGGCTTCGGCCTGGCCGTCGAACATGCCGAAGCCCGCCGCATGGGCGGCGGCGGTAACGTCGGCAGCTTCTCCCGCTCCGCCGACCGCCCGGCAGCCGCCCCCAACCAGGCCGCCCCGGCACGCCAGGCTCAGCCCAACCAGGCCGCCGGCTCTCGCATGCCCGGCATGCTGGGCGGCTTGCTGGCAGGGGGCCTGCTGGCCGCGCTGTTCTTCGGCGGCGCCTTCGACGAGCTGCGCCTGATGGACATCCTGCTCATTGCCGGTCTCGGCTTCCTGCTGTTCCGCCTGTTGGCGCGTCGCCGCACCGCCGTGGCAGGTGGCCCGCAGCCGGCCGAGCGTCAGCCGCACGTCGCTCCCCAGGCCTTCCAGCCGGCCCCTGGCGCCACCCTGGGCGGTGCCTTCGACAGTCCTCCGGAGTGGTTCGATCGCGAGCGCTTCCTGTCCGGCGCCAAGGAGCACTTCATGACGCTGCAGCGCGCCTGGGACAACAATGACTTCAGCGGCATTCAGGAGTACGTCACTCCCGAACTCTACAACCTGTTGCGCGAGGAGCGCAGCAAGCATCCGGCCAACAATCGCACCGACATCGTGCGCCTGTTTGCCGAACTTGGCGACGTGCGCGAAGTCGGCAAGCAGGCCGAGGCCACGGTCATCTTCCACGGCATTCTCGACGAGAACGGCGAGCAGACCGAATTCAACGAGACCTGGCACCTGATTCGTGAGATGCGCGATGGCGCCCCGTGGTATCTCCAGGGCATCGAACAGAACCGCTGAGTCACAGAACATGAAAAAGGCCGACACTGTGTCGGCCTTCTCTTTGCATTCTCACCAGCCAGCGACTAGGCCACAACCTCTCGACAGCCAGCACCTTCATCTGGCGTAAGTCGAAACCTACCGACTCATGCTCGGTTCTCTTTTTTCGCAGCCTCTTCGCGGACATCCTCTTGAATATCCTTTCCCACCGCGTCCCACCTTTCCTGCAGATTTTCCATAGAGCGATCGATGTTACGCTCCATTCTCTCGCCGGCTTTGGGCCCATCGCAGCCGCCAAACCCGCTCAGGGCCAGCAGCATGATCAATATCGGCAGTATGGCTTTTCTCACAGTCTTCATCCTTGGCTAAGCGGCCATTGAATGGCCTCCTTTCAACCGACTTTCTCCTTTCAGTAACGTTCCCAGGCCCCACGAAAAAGAACGAAACTCCTTATCTCACTCACATTGTGCCCTGATCGCTCGACCACGCTCGGGGGGATGGCAGACAAAAAAACCGAGCACTTTCGTACTCGGGGTTTTGGCTAGATAAGGGACCTAAAACGGCGAAACCCAGCCTCTCTCGAAGCTGGGTTTCTGAAGAAGTGCCTGACGATGACCTACTCTCGCATGGGGAGGCCCCACACTACCATCGGCGCTGAGCGGTTTCACTGCTGAGTTCGGCATGGGGTCAGGTGGTTCCCACTCGCTATGGTCGTCAGGCGAAAACGGTTGGAATCATGCTGACGCGATCGTCTCG
>NZ_FNVC01000033.1:0-50907 GCF_900108215.1 Billgrantia desiderata
GACGCCGGTAGCACTGTGGCAGACCATCAGACCTCCCAGGGTAAGACGCGCGACCTTCCTCCCATACACCCGCCGCATCTACTGCCGCCCCTTCCGGATAGCTATTGGGCTTCGAGTTTCTTGGCCCTCTCGCCCAGGTGGCGACAGCCTCGTATGCGATTTCTGTTCGTCGGGCCGGGAGTTTGCCTCCAACTTCCTTCAGATTCCGTCTCGCGACGGACACCCTTGCTGTTCGGCTAACGGTTCCCGCTATCAGGGTCCGTAGGGGACTTTCACCCCCAAGTCATTCCGAGGCACCACCCTCGGAAACAGCGCCCGTCGGGCGCTGCGCGCCATGCCTGGCGCACCAAGAAAGCCCGGCCTCTCGGCCGGGCTGAATCTACGCTTCCCTACTTCCACCTCGAGCGTCCTGTGCCCAAGCATCCCTGGAGGTGAGTCTTCCTGACTCGGTCGTCCCTGCTGAGCCTTCCTGGCCCACGAGTGCAGTCTGACAGTCAAGCAGCCCTCTGTATTTAACCTGAGATAAGAGGGCTCGTAGGAGATGACGGACAGAGGATGTAATAGATGCGCCACAACAGAGGGTGGCTGCGCTCCAACCCATCTCACTGACTTCCAGGCATGCTGCTCTATCGGAGGGCACTTGCCAGCCGCTTTAGCATAGTTGCAACAACCTCATGACCGAGCGGCGCTGCGGCATCGACAAGGCGCTTTTCGACATCGGCAACGATTGCCGAGGCTGCCACCAGGGCCTGAGCGCCCGCAGTCGTCAACTCGGTCTTCTGAACGCGTCCGTGCTCCGGATGCGGAGTACGTTTGATGAAGCCCGACTTCTCGAGCGTGACGAGGATCGCCTGCATTGTCTGCGGCGTGACGAAGGCTTGACGCGCCAGCGCGGCGTTTGAAGCTCCTGGCTCGACCTTCAAGTAGGCAAGCACCGCATATTGCGGCGTGGTCAGACCGATCTGACGCAATTCAGCATCCATACGCGTCCGAAGCGCCTGTTGGGCCTGCTTCAGCGCGAAGCCGATCGTTGCATAGGGGTCGTCCATCAGCAAACTCGTGTTGACATATCAGGGCCCTTATATGATATAAGCACCCTGATACTATCAAATTCGGCAATACAAGGAAACCCGTCATGCCGCATCTCATCGGACCCGATTTCATTGGCATTCAAGTCAAAGACATTGAAGCCGCGCGCACCTTCTACGCCGACGTCGTCGGGCTCCCCCCCGCGCCCGTGAGCCCGCCGGGAGCCGTCGTGTTCGACACCAAGCCGGTGCCGTTTGCCGTCCGTACGCCTGTCATCGACCTGGTGGCGACCGATAAGCTGGGCTGGGGCATTGCCATCTGGTTCGGCTGTGATGACGCTGATGCACTGCACGACCATCTCATTGGTCAAGGCGTCGACGTCGAATTTGCTCCGAAGGACGGGCCGTTCGGCCGTTATTTCGCGTTCCGCGATCCGTTCGGCTACTCCATCACGGCCACACAGTCGTGAAGTCCTGATTCAGCGACCGAGGAAACGACAAATCACAATCAGCCCGCTTAGTTGACTGATCAGGATAAGGACCGCAACGGCACAGGAATGTGCCACGATGACAAGCCCCGCGCCAGTCAGGGCGCGATTGGCCGGATGATAGGTGGGATGACGGATAACGCAAAAAACCAGCCGCAAGCGACTGGTTTCTCGGAATCTGTGGCGGAGAGGGAGGGATTCGAACCCATCCTCAGCGGCTGATATCAGCCTAACGTGCTGATTTTTCGTTGTACAGCCCTAGTCTCCTGCCTGAGAACATTCCCAAGCTGTTCCCATAAACAGGCAGAACACGTGCGTGACGCGCGCATGCATGGGCGCGTATTTGGCCTACCGCTAAAATTGGTGGGGGGTCTGGAAAAGGGTAAGAAAGGTAATGAACTCCACGAACCTGGCGCAAGCAATTGAATCGGAAAGGAAATATGCCATCCCAAAAAGGTAATGAAAAGGTAATGATGAGGTAATGACATTACCCCTGCCTTGGGTGATTTCGGACTATGAAGAAACCACTATTTTTCAGTCACTTAGAAATCCATTACCTTTTTCATTACCTTTTCTAACCCCTGAGAGGTAATGACAGACTCTTTTTTAAACAGTGACTTAAAGACGACTTCCACCGACCTAACCGTTATTACCTTTTTCCGAACACCCCCCACCTTCCTGAGAGCCACTCTCATCTCTTCGTGCTTTTCGAAGTCCTGGCAGGTCGTTCAATTTCGCATGATTCCGCAAGACTTCAGGACCAGCTGCAACCGCCAGAGCGCCCAGGATCCGTGCGGCTTCCGCTCCGCTGCATGGGTGCCCAAAAAGCAACAGGTTTAGCGCGCAGGCGGGGCGGGGAGTCGACGGCGCGCCAGGGGGCGTGCTCCGCCTGTCTGGCTGATCGGATTGGCATGAGAAAGCCGCCCGGTTGGGCGGCTGTTGGGAGAGGTAGGCGCTGGTCAGCGGTTGGTGATGATCAGCTCCCCCCGCTGGTCGGTTGCTTCCCGGCCGACGGTGTAGCGGATGCTGGTGGTGTGGATCGTCAGGCCCTCGAAGGCCTCTCGCATCTCCGGCACGTCGTTTACGCTGATGACGACTTGCCCTTTGGCCTCGCGCGTCAGGCTGGCCATGAGGTGATACTGCTCGAGCCCGAAGTCGTTGCCGTACCCAGCGGTGCCCCAGTAGGGCGGATCGAGGTAGAAAAGCGTACCCGGCCGGTCGTAGCGCCGCATGCACTCGGCCCAGTCCAGGTGCTCCACCACGGTGCGGGCCAGGCGCAGGTGCGCCATGCTGAGATCCTCCTCGATCCGCATCAGGTTCAGGCGCGGTGGGCTGGTAGCTGAAGTGCCGAAGGTCTGACCTGAAACCTTGCCACCGAAAGCCAGCTTCTGCAGGTAGAAGAACCGGGCCGCGCGTTGGATGTCGGTCAGGTGGCGAGGATCGATCTGACGTTGGGTGAGGTACTCCTCACGGCTCACCAGCCCCCAGCGGAACTGCCGCACAAGCTCGTCGGGGTGATGCTTGACCACGCGGTACAGGTTGACTAGTTCACCGTGCACGTCGTTGATCACTTCGACCTGGCTAGGGGACTTCATGAAGAACACCGCGGCGCCACCGCAGAAGGGCTCGACGTAGGCGGTGTGCTCCTGGAACAGCGGGATGATCTGCTTGGCCAGGCGTCGCTTGCCTCCCATCCATGGGAGAATCGGTTTCGATTGCATCCTTGATACCTGTTCATTTATCCAGTTTTTGGTTATCCTCTCGTTGTCGGTCAGGGAGTAGGAAGCTCCACAGGATCAGGGACGATTCATGAGCGACAGGCGCTTGCAGCTTCGGCTGCGAGCGCTTTCTTTTCAGGTCGGTTCGAGCGAGTACGGCCGGAACCGCACCACTTCCTCCCCCAGGCGATCGTTGATCTCGGTGAAGATGGCCTGCACCGGCTCGAGCTCGTTGGTCACGAACACCCGCGCCGCCTTCTCCACGTCGCCGAAGCCACCGGTATTGTTGGGAATGATGCCCATGAGCTGCGGCGGCGTGCGGTGGCCGGCGAGCTGGTCATCGCGCGTCAGGTTCTTGATCGCGGCGAATTCATCCTTGGCGGCGACTTCCGAGATGGGAATGATCTGGATGCCGTCCTTCTTGCCGTTCGGCGAGTAGAGGAACAGGTTGCGGAAGTTGCCGACGCCCTTGCTCTCCTTCAGAGCGGTGCGCATGGCATCGATGTCTTCCTGGTTCTGCGCCGCGTCCGAGACGTACATGATGAAGCCGGCGTGAGAGCCGTTGAGGTAGTACTTGCGGCGGAACAGCGTGGCATTCTCGTTGAGATAGATCGACTGCAGCGCGCCCAGGTAGTCCGGCACGCCGTAGACCTCCTGGTTGAGATCCGGCTCGAGCAGGTGGATCACACTGCCGGCGGCGAACTCGCTGCGATCCGACCAGTTGGGCACCCAGAAGTAACGCTCCAGGTCAGCGCCACGACGCACGTACTTGGCCCGGGCCGGACGCAGCTCGAGCAGCTTGCCCAGGCGACCCCAGATCCGTTCGAGGTAGCAATTGCCGAAGACCAGGTAGTCGGTTACCAGCGCGCTGAAGGCCTGCCGGCTGAGCAGCCGATGCGGGATGAATGAACGCACCAGGATGTTGCGCTTCACCTGGATCGCCGATCCGTGGTGCGCCGTGGCGCGATAGGTCTGCGCCAATGCGGGGAAGTCCACCGGCGGCTCATACCACTCGGTGCCCATCATCCAGCAGCCGGTGTAGAAGAAATCATAGCCATCGATGACCGGTACCGGATCGCCGAAGCTGAAAGCCTCCACTCGGGCCGGTGCCGCTGCAGCCGGCTCCTCGATACGATAGGCCGGCACGCGCACCCGGGGCTTCTCGACAAGCGTTTCGCTCATCCGTACATCTCCATCATTGATCGCCCGGTACCGAGGGAAACCGGCCCGTCCAGCGGTTCGTTGTGCAGGGCGTGCATCGTGGCCCACGCCAGATCGGCGTGCCCCGTTTGGCTGTTGCGCCCTGCGGTGTAGGTCAGGTGGCGGCCCGAGGCGGTGAGCTCGCGCCGGATCGCCATGAAGGATTGAGCGAGATCCGCCCAGCCGGCATCGAACTCCAGTCGCCCCTTGTTGATGATCTGCTGCGCCTGCATCACCAGGCGCGCCTTGACCTCGGGCGTGTAGCGGTACCGCGTGACGGTGGGGAAAAACTTAGCGACCAGTTGGGCCACGGCCTCGCCCAGCCCCGAGGTGTCGATGCCGATGAAGGTGACGTTGTAGCGGCGCGTCACGCCGCGGATGAACTCCGCCTGTGCCTCGTAGTCACGCCCCTTGATGCGGTGCCGTTCGAGTACGCGATGCTTGCCCTCGGCCGTGCGTGGCGGAGCGATGACGACGAGCCCCGCCCCATCGCCTTCCTCACCATCGCCGGCCGGGTCATAGCCGACCCAGACCGGAAACTCCCCATAGGGCCGCGGTGCGAACGGCTTGATGTCCCGCCATACGTCCCAGCTGTCGACCATGCACTTCTGCATCATGGCCAGCGGGAAGGCGCTCTGGGTGTCGTCCACGAACTCGCACATCAAGAGGTTCGCGAACTCGTCGTCGGAGTACTCCAGCCGCAGCTGGTCGATATCGAACAGGTCGCATCCGCCAGCGATCGCATCCTCGATCGTCACGATCTGGCGCCACTGGCCATCCGGACCGCGCGCCCCGCCCTTCAGCGCGACGTGACTGACGTCGATCGTCACGCGCTCGGACTTCTTGCGCCGCTTGTTGAAGCGGTCACCGGTCCAGAACGGATAGGCTTCGTGGGCCACGCTCGAGGGCGTCGAGAAGTAGGTTTGCTTCCAGCGCTTGTGCATGGCCATGCCGCTGGTCACCTTCCGGAACTGCTCGAAGCCATGAATCCAGAAGTATTCGTCCAAGTACGTGTCGCCGTGATAGCCCTGAGCCGTCTTGGCATTCGTGCCGAGGAAGTGGAGCTCTGCACCGTTGGCCAGGATGATCGGATCACCCTTCAGCTCGACGCCGGTGATCTCCTTCACGAACTGCACGATGTAGTGCCTGAAGATATGCGCCTGGGCCTTTGAGGCGCTCATGAAAATCTTGTTCTTGCCGGTCTCCATTGCGTCGGCAATCGCTTCCCTGGCGAAGTACCAAGTGGCCCCGATCTGGCGGCTCTTGAGCAGGTTGCGGATCCGCTCATGCTGGCCGGCCCGGTACCAGGCGCGCTGGTAGTCGAACAGCGAGGCCTCGAAGGCCTCGACGATCTGGATCACTCCCTCGTCGCCCACATCGTTGCGCGCCGGCTTGCGCTTCTCGCCGGCATTGCGCCGCTCGATGTTGGGGTTGAGATCGGTCTCCTTGCCCGTGCGCTCGTACTTGTGGACCCGGGCCAGGCGCTCGATCTGACGACCGAGCAAATCCAGCTCCTTGAAGTCCTTCCCTTCCTTCCGCTCCTTCCAGATCAGCTGGACCATGCGCGCCTCGAGCGCACCTTCCACCCGCTGGCTCGGCGAGGCCTCGTCCCAGCCATCGCGCTTCTTCCAGCTGTCGATGGTGGCCCGAGGAATGTCCAGGTGCTCGGCGATACGCGCGATCCGCCAGCCCATCCAGTAGAGGTGCCGAGCGGAGAGGCGCGAAGCGTCGAGATTGTCCAGGTCGGGGGCGGCTGTCGTCATGCCGCCCAGCGTACCCGCGCGCGCGAAGCCCATATCGGCGGGCCTGGTGTAAGTCCCACCTCTCACACCCGTCGCGCGTTGAGCCTCGCCCCCCGGGCGCGGAACCTGACGGCACTAGCGCACCGCACCCAGACAACTCCCGCCGAGGACCCCTCATGCCCTGGCATCGCATCGCAACCGAAGGCGCCACCACGGATGGCCGCACCATCAGCGCCGAGTGGCTCACGCAGATGGCCAACAACTTCAATCCGGCGAAATACGGCTGCCGGATCAATCTGGAACACATCAAGGGCGTGTTGCCAGACAGCCCCTTCAAGGCCTACGGCGATGTCACCGCGCTGAAAGCGGAGAAAGACGACGACGGCAAGTTGGCCCTGTTCGCCGAGATCGACCCCACCGACGAACTCAAGGCCATGGTTCAGAAGCGCCAGAAGGTTTACACGTCGATGGAGATCGACCCCGACTTCGCCGACAGCGGCGAAGCCTACCTGGTAGGCCTGGCCGTCACCGATACTCCCGCCTCGCTCGGCACCTCGATGCTCAAGTTCAGCGCCGAGCAGGGCCAAAACTCCCCGCTGGCCGCTCGCAAGCAGCGCCCTGACAACCTGTTCTCCGCCGCCATCGAGACCACGCTCGACTTCACCGAAGAGCAGCCGGAAGAGACCGGTGCCAGCCTGCTCGACACCGTGAAGGCGCTGTTCAGCAAACACAGCGGCAAGCACAAGCATGAGCTCGCGGCCTTCCAGGCCGACCTGCAGCAGACCCTTGCGCTCTTCGTCGAGAAGCACACTGCGCTCGAAGGCGAGCTGGCGAAACGCCCCACCGGCGATGCCTTCAGCACCCTGCAGGCCGCTCACGACGAGCTGAAACAGCGCTTCGACGAGCTGTTCACCCGACTCGACAACGAACCCGCCCCCCAGCACCACCGCTCCCGCGCCACCGGCACCGACGGCGGCATGGTCACCGACTGCTAAGGAACCGACCCGCTCATGCGCAACGACACTCGCGTACTGTTCAACCAATTCACCGCCCAGGTGGCCAAGCTCAATGGCGTGCCGGATGCCACCCAGAAGTTCGCCGTGGATCCGACCATCCAGCAGCGTCTGGAGAAGCGTATCCAGGAATCGAGCGACTTCCTCTCGCGGATCAACATCATCGGCGTCGACGAGCTGAAAGGCGAGAAGCTCGGCCTCGGCATCTCCGGACCGATCGCCGGGCGTACCGACGTCAGCCAGAAGGACCGCGAGACTCGCGATCTGACCACCCTCGACCCGCACGGCTACGAGTGCCGCTTCACCGAGTTCGACACCCATCTCGGCTACAACAAGATCGACGCCTGGGCCAAGTTCCCCAACTTCCAGGCCTTGATCCGCGACGCCATCGTGCGTCAGCAGGCACTGGACCGCATGGCGATCGGCTTCAACGGCACCACCGCCGCGGTCCAGACCAACCGTGCTACCAACCCCATGCTTCAGGACGTGAACATCGGCTGGCTGCAACAGTACCGCCTGCACGCCGAGGCTCGTGTTATGAAGGCGGGCAACGTCGCCGGCAAGGTGCGCGTGGGCAAGGGCGGCGACTATCTCAACCTCGACGCCCTGGTTTACGACGCGGTGCACAGCCTGATCGAGCCTTGGTATCGCCGCGTGCCGGGCCTGGTCGTGCTGGTCGGTCGCAACCTCATGTCCGACAAGTACTTCCCGCTGATCAACACCGAGCAGCCGCCCAGCGAGCAGATGGCCGCCGACGTGGTCATCAGCCAGCGGCGCATCGGCGGTCAGCAGGGCATGGACGTGCCCTTCTTCCCCGAAAACGCCCTCATGGTCACCACGCTGGATAACCTCTCGATCTACTGGCAGAACGGAGCCCGTCGCCGCCACGTCAGCGAGAACCCCAAGCGCAACCGCATCGAGAACTACGAGAGCTCGAACGACGCCTACGTGGTCGAGGACTTCGGTGCTGGCTGCCTGGTGGAGAACATCGAGCTCGGCGACTTCACCAGCGGGGAGTAAGGAAGCGCCATGACCAGCCCAGCCCGCCGACACTTTCAGCGCGTCACCGCGGCCCTCGCCGCGGCTGACGCCGGCGAACAGCCCATGCAGGGCGACGCCTTTGAACTGATGCAGGCCGCCCTGTTCGAGGACTACCGCCGCCTCAAGGCGACTCAGTCCATGGAACGCAAGGCCGAAATCAAGCGCGAGATCCTGCCTCAGTACGCCGACTACGTCGCCGGCGTGCTCGAGCGCGGTCAGGGCGCCCAGGACGACGTGCTGATGCGCGTCATGCTTTGGCGCATCGACGCCGGCGACCTGGCCGGCGCCGTCGAGATCGCCCGCTACGCCCTCGCCCATGGCCTCAACCCGCCCGACCAGTTCGAGCGTGGCACGGCGGCCGTCATCGCCGAGGAAGTCGCCGACCAGGCACTCAAGCAGCTCGAGGCCGAAAGCAGCGATGCCACTATCCTGCTCCACCTGCTCAGCGAAGTGGAAACCCTCTCCGCCAGCGCGGACATGCACGACCAGATCCGCGCCAAGCTCCACAAATCGCTGGGCTATGCCGCTCGCGACGCCGGCCAGCTCGAACTGGCCCAGCAGCACCTCACGCGAGCGATCGAACTGAACGAGCGCGTGGGCGTGAAGCGCGACCTCGAGCAGATCGCCCGAGAGATCAAGAAGACCACCACCGAACAGCCCAGCGGCTGACCGAGTCGACCGCCGACGCCAAGGGGGCGCGGCCGGCGCCGAAGGTTCCACCTCGAGGTGCAAGCCGCCCACCCCCTTCTTAACCAGGAGTGCCGATGAACAGCTTCGTTTCCACCGGTACCGCCAGCAGTCAGGATTCCGAGGCCATTGCCAACAACGGCTTCTGGCCCGATATCGTGCCGGCGGACTTTCGCGCCCGACACCGCCTGGACGGCACCGTCACCGCCGATCGGCTGGAAGGCGCCCTGCTCGCCGCCGTTGCCACGGTCAACCGCACCCTGCGCGACTGGCAGGCGAGTCAGGTCGCGGCCAGCCACGCCACGGTAGCCGAGGTACCGGTGCCGATCTGGCAGGCGCCTGGCGTCTACCTTGGCCTCTACCAGCGCGCCGTCTACTCCATGGCCCACGCCAGCCTGATCGAGCGCTACGCCGACTTCGATGCCACCAACAGCGGCCGGGACCGCGCCGAGCGTCTGGTGGACCCTGCCGAGAGCTATCGCCGCGACGCCGTCTGGGCCATCGCCGAGATCGAAGGCCGGCCACACAGCACCGTCGAGTTGATCTAATGCCGCGCACTGTCCACGCCCACCAGCACGACACGGTCGATGCCCTCTGCTACCGCCACTTCGGCCGCACCCAGGGCATCACGGAGCAAGTACTCGAGCTCAACCCCGGCTTGGCCACGCTCGGCCCCGTGCTACCCCAAGGCACCGCGGTGCGCCTACCCGACCTCACACCGACTCCCCAGCGCCCGCCTGCCGTGCAGCTGTGGGACTGAACACATGACGCGCCACCCGCGCCAAAACGCCGAGGACCTCATGGCCGAACCCAGCACCGCCACCTTCACCGGCATCGTCACACTCGGCGCCACCCTCTTCGGGCTGATTCCCGGCGTCGACGCCAACGCCATCGTCGGCGCCCTTTGCGGTGCGGCGCTATTCGTCGTCAGCGCCAAGGGCCTCACCCTGCTCGAGCGGCTGATCTATCTGGTCATCTCGTTTCTGATCGGCTATCTCGGCGGCCCCTCACAGCTGAGCCACCTCTTCGAGCACACCGCCGTCTCGGCCTTCATTGCCGCCGCCATTTCCGTTACCGCCGGGCTCCGGATCATCGACGCGGTCAAGCACTTCGACTTGAAAGCCTGGCTAGGTCCTGGAGGGAAACAGTGAACGTATTCATCGAGATCGCGATTCTCGCCGCCATCGTCAGCCTGCTGCGCATCCTCACCTTCCAGCGTCGAGGCAGCCGCTTCCGCCGAGGCGTCTCGTTCCTCGCCTGGCTGCTGGCCTGCGCCCACGTGGTGCTGATCTTCAAGCTCCCGGCCCTGGCAATTCCCGAGCCGGCCGCCATCGTCCTGGCCCTCGCCCTGGTCATCGTCGCCGCACTGCTGCTGCGCGCACGCGGCAACGTCGCTCACCTCCTACCGATCCGGAGACCCTGATGCAGCTCACACCCCATTTCCAGCTTTCCGAGTTCACCCGCTCGAGCACCGCCCAGCGCCTCGGCGACGCCAACCAACCCGACGCCCAGGAGTTGGCCAACCTCAAGCGCCTGGCCGAATGCCTCGAGCAGGTGCGCGCCCATCTGGGCGGACACCCGATCATCATCACCTCGGGCTTTCGTAACGAACGGGTCAACCGTACCGTAGGCGGCGTACCCAACAGCGCCCACCGCCTGGGACTCGCCGCCGACTTCACCGTGCCTCGCTTTGGAAGCGTGCTGGCCACCTGCCAGGCCATCGCCGATGCGCCCGGACTCTGCTTCGACCAGCTCATCAACGAGTACGACCGCTGGATTCATCTGGGTCTGCGTCAGGCAGGCGATCGTCGCCAGCTGCTCACCATCGACAACCGCGGCACCCGTCTCGGGCTCGACAGGGCCAGGGCATGAGCCGCTTCAAGCTGCCCATCGCTGCCCTGCTGCTGGCCAGCGCTCTGCTCGCCGGCTGGCAGGCCCGGGGCTGGCACGAGGACAGCCGCCGCCTCACCGCCGAGCGGGCCGCTCAACAGGCCATCGACGCCGCGCTCTCCCGAGAGTCGCGCATTGCCCAAGCCGTCGAGGCGCGCCTGGCTGAGCTCGAGGCGAACGAACGCATCATCGACCGAGGGATCATTCGTGAAGTGCAGAAACCGATTTACCAGCGCGTTTGTCTTGGCGATGACGCTATCCGCCTGCTCAACGACGCCGCCGCCGGGCGCCGACCCGATCCAGCAGTCCCTGCTGCGCCCTTGTCCCGTCACGCTCCCGCCCCTGACTGACGGTACCGGGCAAGACGTCGCCCTCACCATGGCAAGCTGGGCCAGCCAGTACCACGGCTGCGCCACGCGGCATAACGGACTCGTCGAACTGCTCGAGGCACGCCAATGAAGAAACTGCACCGGCTCCGCGAACACCTCGTGGCGGCTGTGCCCGGGCTCGACCGGGATCCCGACCGCCTGCTCACCTTCGTCGAGGAAGGCAGCATCGAGTTTCGCCGCGGCCGCGACCTCACCCACGAATACCGCTTCGTCGCTCAACTGGTGCTGACCGACTTCACCGGCGATCTCGATACCGTCATGCTGCCGCTCCTGCAGTGGCTCGCCGAGTACCAGCCGGATCTCGACCCCGGCGAGGCCCTCACCTTCGAAGCCGAGATCCTGGCCAACCGCGCCGTGGATCTTGGCATGCGCATTCCTCTCACGGAGCGCGTCATCGCCCGCGTCGACTGCGATACGGGAATGATCCAGGCCGAGCATTCCCTGCCCCACTTCCCCAGCCATACCTGCATGGCTACGAACTGGCAGCTACTTGTCCGGGAAAACACCGACCAGGAGTGGAGCCTGGCGGCCGAATGGGACGCCCCCCGTGGCTGACGACCTGCAGCAGCTCGCTGACTGGGCCGCGCCGCTGCTGGCCAAACTCGAAGCCCGAGAGCGGCGCGCCCTGGCCCGCACCATCGCCCAGGACCTGCGCCGCAGCCAACGCGCCCGCATCCGCGCCCAGCGCAACCCAGATGGCACACCCTTCGCTCCCCGCCAGCCGCAGCGGCTGCGCGGCCGGCAGGGTGCCATCCGCCGGCGTGCCATGTTCGCCAAGCTCTCCACCGCCAAGTGGCTCAAGGCCACCACCCAGGGCGATACCGCAGTGCTCGGCTTCTTCGGCAGCGTCGCGCGCATCGCCCGTACCCACCAACTTGGCCTACGTGATCGCGTCAGTCGGAACGGCCCCACCGTCGAGTACCCGCAGCGCGAACTGTTCGGTTTCACCGCGCAGGATCGCACGCGCATCCGCGACCTGCTGATCGATCACCTGACCCGCCCTAGCCAGTGAGTGCAATGAAAAACGCCCTGGCGCAATGTGCCAGGGCGTTGACCGTGATGGGATCTTTGGCTCAGGACGCCTCGGCGTGGAGCTTGAACCCGAGGGCGTTCATGACCTTCATGATCGTGGCAAAGCTGGGGTTGCCATCGGCGGAGAGCGCCTTGTACAGGCCCTCGCGGGTCAGCCCTGTGTCGCGAGCCAACTGAGCCATGCCTCGCGCCCGGGCGATGTCGCCCAGGGCGGCGGCCACCAGCGCAGGATCGTTCTCCTCAAGGCAGGCCTCCAGGTACAGGGCCATCTCCTCTTCGGATCCCAGATGGTCGACGACATCCCATTTCTGTAGTGTGCTCATGGAACCTCCTTCATCTCGCGGGCAAGCTGCTTCGCGATCTCGATATCCTTGGCCTGGCTGCCCTTGTCGCCGCCGGCCAGGAGAATCACCAGCTCGAATCCTCGCTGCACGAAATACACCCGGTAACCGGGGCCGTAGTGAATGCGCAGCTCCGACACCCCCTCGCCCACCGGCTCGCAATCACCGAAATTGCCGAGTTCGACTCGGCGTATCCTGGCCAGGATCTTGGCCTTCGCTCGCGGATCTCGCAGCTTGGCGAACCAGGCGGCATAGGTTTCCGTTTGGCTGATACTCTTCATGACCGCAAGTGTGAACCACAGTTCACACCAAGGCAAGCAATTCCATCAGTGTCGAAACCGCCAACCACACCCCCCACCGCTTCGCCCACCCAGCTTGCCGCCGCACGATAGCGGCATGAACCCCATCGAACTCCTGCGCCTGCTGCACAACCTGATCCGCCTCGGCACCGTCCACGAGGTGGATCACGCTCGTGCCCGCGTACGCGTCGTCTCGGGCGAACTCATCACCGACTGGCTGCCCTGGCTCTCACCTCGCGCCGGCACCACCCGCGACTGGAGCCCGCCCACGGTCGGCGAACAGGTCCTGGTGCTCTCGCCTGGCGGCGATCCTGCCGCCGGCGTAGTGCTCACCGGCGTCTTTAGCGATGACTACCCGGCCCCCACCGACGACGGCAATTTGATCGGTCGCTGGCTGCCCGACGGCACACGCCTGGAGTACGACCATGCCGCCCACAAGCTCACGATCGAGTGCGTCGGCGACATCCAGGTGAAGGCCAGCGGCACCGTGAACCTCGAGGCCGCCAAGATCCACCACAACGGCGGCAAGGGCATCGTCACCCAGGACCACATCTGCCACCTCACCGGCCTGCCCCACGGCGACGGCTCCTCCACGGTCACTGCAGGGAAGTAGCCATGGCACTCGACAAAGCCGGCCTCAAGGAACGTATCGCCAGCGAGCTCGTGAACCTCGGCGCCTCCCGCCAGGGCGACCACAGTTGGGTAGATCGGCTGGCTCAGGCCATCGCCAACGGCGTGATCGATGAGATTCAGGCCAACGCCGAAGTGCAGGTCACGAGCGGCAGCTCGTCGGGAACCTACAAGGTGGAATGACATGGGCATGAGCGCAGCGACCGGCCGCCAGCTCGAAGGTATCGAACATATCCAACAATCCGTGCGCGACATCCTCACCACGCCGCTCGGCAGCCGGGTGATGCGGCGCGATTACGGCTCGCTGCTGCCCGAGCTCATCGACCAGCCCCTCAACGGCGCCACTGCGCTGCGCGCCTACTCGGCAACTGTCGTCGCCCTGATGAAGTGGGAGCCTCGCATCCGCGTGCGCCAGATCACCCGGCTGGCCCCAGCCGACCAGCCCGGCTCACTCATTCTCGACATGACCGCCCAGCGCACCGACACCGGTGAAGCCATTGACCTCAGCGTGCCCCTACGCCAAGGCCTGGGAGGTAACGCATGAGCCGTGCTATCGACCTTTCACAGCTGCCCACACCGCGAGTCGTCGAACCGCTCGACTACGAAGAAATCCTCGCCGAGCAGCTCGAGGATCTGGCCGAACGCTATCCCTACATCAACGTGCCGGCCGAATCCGACCCGGCCTTTAAGGTGCTCCAGGTCTGCGCCTTCCGGGAGATGCTCGTTCGTCAGCGGGTCAACGAGGCCGCTCGCGCCGTCATGCTCTCCTACGCAGAGCGTGAGGATCTCGACAACCTCGGTGCCCTGTTCAACGTCACCCGGCTGCAAACCGACCCCGGCGATCCGATCAGTATCCCTCCGGTACCGCCCAGCTACGAAAGCGACAACGAATTCCGCCGCCGGATCCTGCTCTCGCTTGAGGGCCTCAGCACGGCAGGTCCCGAGGGCGCCTATATCTACCACGCCCTCAGTGCCGATGGCAGCGTGCTCGACGCCAGTGCTACCAGTCCCAAGCCTGACGACATAAAGGGGCTCGTCATGGCAGTGCTGGCAAACCACAACGCCAGTGACGCCCTCATCGATGCGATGAACGAAGCATTGAATAACGCGAAATGGCCGGGAGAAGTCGACCTCACTGTGCTCTCCCGCGAGGGAGACGGTACCGCACCGGTCGAACTGCTCGAAGCGGTCGATGCAGCCGTTAGCGCCGAGCACGTACGCCCCCTCACCGACTACGTCACGGTGCAGAGTGCCGAAATCCTGCTCTACACCATCGAGGCAACGCTTTATTTCTACCCAGGCCCGGACAGCCAGGTCGTACTCGCCGAAGCCCTAGCTATGGCCCAAGCCTATGCCGATGCCCAGCATCGCCTCGGCCTCGACATCACCCTATCGGGGCTCTATGCCGCCCTGCACCGCCCCGGCGTGCAGCGAGTCGAACTGATCAGCCCCGCCGCCACCATCGAGGTTAGCCGGCAACAGGCCGCATTCTGTACCTCCATCACCCTGACCGACGGTGGCGTACATGAGTGATCGCAGCCTGCTACCGCCCAACGCCACCCGCTACGAGCGCGCCCTGGCCGACACAGCCGCTCGTGTCTCCGATGTCGCCACGCCACTGCGCGACCTCTGGAATCCCGACACCTGCCCCGCCGAGCTACTGCCCTGGCTCGCATGGTCGCTCGGCGTCGCTGCCTGGAAGCCTTACTGGTCCGAAGCCATCAAGCGACAGCGCATCAAGCAAGCCGTCGAGATCCACCGCCGCCGCGGCACCGTGCAATCGGTGCGCCGCGTCGTCGAATCGTTCGGCGCTGGGGTAGCCATTCGCGAGTGGTGGCAAAGCGAACCGCGCGGCATACCGCACACCTTCGAGCTGATCCTCACCGTTCGCGACAGCAACAACGCCGCCGAACTGCAGCAAGACATCATTCAGGAGGTGAATCGCGTCAAGCCGGTGCGCAGCCATTTCACGCTTATCGCTGGAGTCGCTGCCGAGGGTGGCATCGGCATCTACGGCGCCGCCCGTCCAGCCATCTACCGCCGCATCCAGACCGAGGAATGACATGGCTCTGAAAATCACCATCACCGATGCCGGCCGCGCCGAGATCGTCAACGCCCAGAACACCGGCACGGCTCCAGTCAAAATCACCCATGTCGCCCTCGAAGCCGCCGGCTACACTCCTGATCCAGGGCAGACCGCGCTGCAAAACGAGATCAAGCGAGTCTCCAGCATCGCTGGCGAGGTGGTCGCAGACGACACCATCAGCGTCACCGCCAAGGATGAAGGCAGCGACGCCTACACTGTCCGCGGATTCGGCCTGATCACCGAGCACGGCACCCTGTTTGCCGTCTACTCGCAAGCCGACCCCATCATTGAAAAAGCCAGTCCCTCGACACTGCTGCTCACCATCGATGTCGTGTTCGCCGATATCGATGCCACCAGCCTCACTTTCGGCGATGTCACCTTCAGCAACCCACCGGCCAGCACCACCGTAGCCGGCGTGGTGCGGCTCAGCAGTGCAGTCAACAGTACCGCGCAGAACCTCGCGGCGACACCCAACGCCGTAAAACAGGCCAACGACAACGCCAACAGCCGGCTAGCCAAGAGTGCCAACCTCTCCGACCTCGGCAACGCCGGCACGGCACGCAATAACCTCGGTCTCGGCACCGCCGCACAGCAGGACGACGCCCGCTACGCCCATCGAAGCAACAACCTCGCCGATCTGACGGCGCCGGCCATCGCGCGCAGCAACCTCGGCCTCGGCACGGCCGCCACAGCCAATACCGGTACAGGTTCGAGCAACGTGCCTACCACCAGCCAGGCGGATGGCCGCTACGCTCAGCGCGGGCAAAATCTCGCCGATATCGGTAATGTCAGTATTGCACGTAGCAACTTAGGACTTGGCAGCGCAGCTACCCAGCCAGACACACGCTACACCCATCGGGCGAATAACCTCTCGGATCTCGGCAGTGCTGCTACGGCACGAAGCAACCTCGGCCTGGGCAGTGCCGCTACTCAGCCGGACACGCGCTATACCCATCGCGCGAATAACCTTTCGGATCTTGGCAGTGCTGCTAATGCCCGTAGTAACCTCGGCCTGGGCACGGCGGCTACCATGGGAACCACGGCCAGTCGCACTTCGAACAGCACCACGACTCTTCTGCAAGCTGCCGGAATGAACAATCACCGCACCAGCGGTGATCATGATGGGCGTTATGTTCAGCGTGGGAACAACTTATCTGATCTCAATAACGCGGCGGCCGCTCGAACTAACCTTGGCCTAGGCGCAGCGGCAACTATGGGTACCACTGCCAGTCGTACCTCGGGCAGCACCTCCTTGCTGTTACAAGCAGCTGCCATGAACAACCACATCGGTGGAGGTGACCACAACAGTGAATATATCCAACTAGGCTCGACTTTCCAGGTGAGGTCTGCTTTGTCCGGAGCGGGGCATGGAGAGGTAGGAACTTTTGCTTTTTGCCGAACAGACCCTCCCGTCAATAAAATCCCTGGCGATACTGCTGCAGGTAGCAACCTGATTTACACATCTGCAAGTGGCGGCCTATCAGGCTTCAACAATAGACCTTCAGGGACGTGGCGATGCATGGGCCGTACCCATGATGCCAACTTTGAGACAGCAACGACATTATGGCTAAGAATATCCTGATGAAAATTAGAAACCCTAGATATAACGTGCACGGGACCATAGACTGCGAATTGGAGCATCCTGATTTCGGATGGCTACCCTTCACGGCTGACCCCGAGGATACTGAAGAGCAAGGGAGAACAATATTCGAGCGCATTTTAACTTCGGGTATCGAAATTTCCCCTGCCCCTTCAATCCCGCTGGATCAGCTCACTGCCCGCAAACGCACCGAGATCGACCAGGCCCGTGACCAAGCCTTCGCGGCAGGGCTGGAGTACGAGATCGCCGGTGAACCCGACGTGATCCAGACGCGCCCCCAGGACCAGATCAATCTATTGGGGCTCTCCGCGAAAGCCCAGCGCCTGATCGCAACCGGCCACCCGGATGCCGTCTTCACCTTCCGCGGGCTGAGCAACATCAACCACGAGCTGACCGCGGTAGAAATGGATGAGCTTGCCCTCGCTGCACTGGCCCACATCGAGAGCATTTACCAGCGCAGCTGGGACCGGAAGGACGCCATCGACGCGATCCTGGCCGATGATGGTCTCGAAGAGGGTACAAAACGATCTTCTATCGAGGCTATGGGGTGGTGAACAAGTAAGCGCGTGGATTTCACGCGCTTATTCTTGCCTCAACCCCTGACCAGAGCCTCCTTCCATCCAGGCTTCTTGCCAATCTTCAATCACTGGAACAATACTTTCAAACTCCTGCAATCTAGTATTTAAATTAATTGTGGCAGCATTCATTTCAACAAGCCTGCTCTCGTACTGGTTAGATGTACGAGCAAGGCTCGTCATAAGAGCTTGATTCTCCTCCATAACAGAATCGATTTGGCTATTGAATTCAGCCGTTTTTAGCTGAAATTTTTCAACTTCACGATCCATAAACTCTCGTGAGTTTTGTATTTGGCCGTGCAAATCAATTATGACCCTATGAATATCTTTCGCCTCATAATAGAGAAACATAATAAATCCTAGCAGTATCAAAGCAAACACACCTGCAGCTGCAGTGAGTATATTTTTCTTAGTTTTCTCCATTGCACTTATTGCTTCTTTCATAGACTGATCCGCATTAGACCGAAACTCTTGCAGCATGCTTAATACTTTTTCATTATGTCTTTCATTCATTTCTATCAGTCGCGACCTCGCGTCACTAGCTATTCCCTCTACGTCTGATTTCGCACTTTCAATAACCTGCTGCATCTGCTCATCATAATTCATTTTTATTTCCTTTGTTGTTCGACCCCATTAAGTATTTTAGCTCAAACTTCTATTTTTTTAAAAAACAAATAGCAAGTCAGACAGCGTAAGCCTTAGCTTACAGGCCATGCCGTCATCGGCTGACAGATAACTCGCCTCGCTACGAGTAAACTTTTGTATCTCTCAAACCACAGGGATACGGGCATGAGGCAGGAGACTCTTGAGGTGTATGGCGTCGACGTTGAGCTGACGCTGCTACGCGATAGCAGAAGCCAGTACTGGCTTGTCATGGCCCGCTGGAGCCTTACCCAGGGAAAGCAGACCACTCACACCATGCCACCCTGCGATCCCGACCTGACAGAGCAGCAGGCCTGGAACGAAGCGCGCAATTGGGCGGAGCGACAACTCTCCAAAGACCTGCTGGGCTCACGCGGTCTATGTCCCAAGTGGGCGCTCTCAACCGCTAGCTAGCCAGAGGAGCCAGGGACATGGCATCCCCAACCATCTACTATCAGTATTCCACTCTTGGTTCCCATATTCTGAGCTGCAGCTGCGGCAATATAGAAATGTCACGCCATCAACGGTGGACAGCGTTTCAGGCGCCGGATCGAGGGAGCCATCGGGTCGTAGCATGCAAGGCCTGTGGCTGGACCGATGTCGTGAAGTTTGATCGTAGAATGCGCCGTACAGCGGCGACGCAGGTGGAGTAGGCAGTGGACCTAAGAGGTCCTACTGCCCCAACTAACAAAGTCAGTCTATTCTTTGTAAGTAGACATTCGTACTTTAAAACCAGACGACTGAATTTTAAACCCTATTCCCTCCCAGATTTTTTCAATCGACCCATCCAGAGCCCAGAGCTCCGGCACATCAAATACTCTTGAGAGCTTATAACCTTCCTCATCTCCAACCTTAGCTCTACAGAAAGCAATTGTAACAGTAACAAGAAAATCGTACTCATCCAGCATTGAGAAAAAATAATCTCTCAACTCCTCAGCATCCAAGATACAATCCCGCATAAAGCAAACAAGACGATAGTTACCTGAGTGCGCATGCAACGACAGCATTGAAAGTATCCAGCCTGGCTCAAGCCCAGCCACTCTATCCGCTAGCTGCTTATCCGTCAGCAAATCTTTCCATGTCGTATCCATGGGCAACTCAGTAAAGAATTCGCCAACCAATCCTGACTTCTTAAGGTGTTCGTAAACGTTCCCTTCTAGCGCTCGCTTTCGCTCTTCTAACAGTTTTGGAAAAATTTTTTCTGCTCGACTATAAGCCTCAACCTTCCTCTGATGCTCATCATAGCTCTTAAGCTGCTTCTCTTGCTGCTCTAGCATTTTATCTTGCTGATTTATTGTAAAGATAAGCGCATCTAACGTAGCTATCAGCGCCGCAACCCCAACCGTGCCAGCTAAATAGTTTCCAAAGTGGGCCCAGTCCTGTAGGTCATCTGACGGCAAACCACGAAACCTTAGAAAAAAAAGAAAAAGGGCTACACTTGCCAATACGATAAAGCTGATCATAAGCCTGTAAAGAGAATTTCTTTTCACTTTCCCCCCCTGTTAGATTTGGTGTACATCACTCTTCCCACACCCGGCGCAGCTTCGCCTACCTCGCCCGCCCCCGCACGATACCTGCGTACACCCGCTGACCCTCTCAGCCCACGCAGGAGCCCCAAATGGCCGATTACCACCACGGCGTGCGCGTCATCGAGATCAACGAAGGCACCCGACCGATCCGCACCCCCAGCACGGCGGTGATCGGCCTGGTGGCCACCGCTGAGGATGCCGACCCCGCCACCTTCCCTCTCGATACGCCGGTGCTGGTGACCGACGTCTATGCCGCCATCGGCGAGGCCGGTACCAGCGGCACGCTGAAGCGCTCGCTCGATGCCATCGCCGACCAGGCCAAGCCGCTGATCGTCGTGGTGCGCGTGGCCGAAGGCGCCGATGCCGCCGAAACCAAGGCCAAACTCATCGGCACTGTTACCGCCAGCGGCCAGAAGACCGGCATCAAGGCACTGCTTGCCGCCCACCAGCGCTTCGGCATCAAGCCCAGGATCCTGGGCGTGCCGGAGCTCGACGATGTCGACGTGGCCGCTGAGCTGATCGCCACCGCCCGGCAGCTGCGCGCCTTCGCCTATGTATCGGCACACGGCTGCGAAACTGTTGAAGAGGCGATGATGTATCGCGAGAACTTCGGCCAGCGCGAAGTCATGGTGCTGTGGCCGGAGTTCACCGGCTTCGATACCGACGCCGGCGAAACCGTCACCCTCTCCGCCGTGGCTCGGGCACTCGGCCTGCGCGCCTACCTGGACCAAACCGTCGGCTGGCACAAGACGATCTCGAACGTCCCGGTGCAGGGCGTCACCGGTATCTCCCGCGACGTGTTCTGGGATCTTCAGGATCCGGCCACCGACGCCGGAGTGCTCAACGCGGCAGACGTCACCACGCTGATCAACCAGGGCGGCTATCGCTTCTGGGGCTCGCGCACCTGCGATACCGACGGCCTGTTCCCGTTCGAGAACTACACCAGGACCGCGCAAGTCGTGGCGGACACCATGGCCGAGGCTCACCTCTGGGCCGTGGACAAGCCCATGCACCCCTCCCTCGCGCGGGACATCATCGAGGGCATCAATGCCAAGTTTCGCGAGTGGAAGGCGCTGGGCTACATCATCGACGGCAACGCCTGGTTCAACGAACAAGCCAACTCCGAAACCACCCTCAAGGACGGCAAGTTGTACATCGACTACGACTACACGCCCGTGCCGCCCTTGGAAAACCTCATGTTCCAGCAGCGAATCACCGATCAGTACCTGGTGGATTTCGCCGCGCGCATCGCCGCCTGACAGTCGGCACCGAGAACCCCAAGGAGCCTGATCGATGGCACTGCCCAAGAAACTCAAGGACCTGAACCTGTTTGGCAATGGCGATAACTGGCAGGGTCTGGTCGACACCCTCACCCTGCCCGAACTCGCCCGCAAGATGGAAGAGTGGCGCGGCGGCGGCATGGATGCCCCGGTCGATATCGACCTGGGCGGCGAGAAGCTCACCTTCGAGTGGACCGTCGGCGGCCTGGTCCCGGCCATCTTCGACAACTTCGGCACCAACCGCCTGGATGCCGATCTGCTGCGCTTCGAAGGCTTCTATGAGCGCGACGACGTCGGCCAGACCTCCGCCGTCACCGTCGTCGTGCGCGGCCGCCACCAGCGCATTGCCATGGGCGAAGCCAAGGCCGGCGAGAACACCGCCCACCAGGTCACCACCACCTGCAGCTACTACAAGCTCGTGATCGACGGCACCACCGTCATCGAGATCGACGTGCCCGGCCTGGTGTTCAAGGTCAACGGCCAGGATCGCTACGCCGAGCGCCGCCGCGCGCTGGGCCTGTAACCCCTCTCTCCTTTCCACCGCGACACAGGAACGCCAAGCATGCCCAAGAACGCCACCACCGAAGAGATCGTACTCGACACCCCCATCCAGCGCGGCGAACAGAAGATCGAGAAGCTCTTCCTGCGCAAGCCCAACGCCGGCGAGCTGCGCGGCCTGGCCCTCTCCGACGTGCTGCAGATGCAGGTCGACGCCCTGGTCAAACTCACCCCGCGCCTCTCGAGCCCGGCGCTGACCGAACCCGAGATGCGCAATCTCGACCCCGCCGACCTGGTGCAGATCGGGGGCGCCATCGCCGGTTTTTTGCTGACGAAGCGGGCCAAGGGCGAGAGCAACTGAGCCTGCCCGAACACGTCGAAGAAGCTATGGCGGATCTCGCCATTACCTTCCACTGGACGCCGGCCGACTGCGCCGGCTTCACCCTCGCCGAACTCATGCAATGGCGCGAGCGCGCCCGTCGCCGCACCCAGCGCGACGCTGACTGAAGGAGTCACCGGTGGCCAAGCCGCTCAGAATGCAGGTTCTCCTGGGGGCGATCGACCAGGCCACCGGCCCGCTACGCAAGATCACCCAGGGCAGCGACCAGACCGCTCGCGCACTGCGAGCCAGCCGCGACGAGCTGCGTACCCTGGAGCGCACCCAGCGCGACATGCGCGGCTTCACCGCCCTCAAGCGATCCAGTGAGCAGACCGCCACCGCCCTGCAGGCGCAGCAGCGCCAGGTTCGTGAGCTCACCCAGCAGATCCGACAGGCCGACGGCCCCACTCGCCAGCTGACACGCCAGCGCGACGCGGCGATCCGCAAGGCACGCGAACTCAAGCAGCAGTACGAAGGCGAGCAGCGCGAGCTGCAACGGCTGCGTGGCAGCATTCGTGACGTCAGCGGTGTGACAGGCACCTTGGGTACTCAACAGCGCGAGCTGGCCCAGCGAGTGCGCAGCGCCAACCAGCAGCTCGA
Source organism: Billgrantia desiderata (assembly GCF_900108215.1). Classification (NCBI taxonomy): domain Bacteria; kingdom Pseudomonadati; phylum Pseudomonadota; class Gammaproteobacteria; order Oceanospirillales; family Halomonadaceae; genus Billgrantia; species Billgrantia desiderata. The sequence goes on from NZ_FNVC01000033.1 coordinate 22,688, forward strand.
GCAGCACCAGAACCGCCTGCGCCGTGTCGCCGAGCAACAGCGTCGCGCCGCCCAGGCCAGTCAGTCCTACAGCCAATCCATGGGCCGCGTGAATCGCATGGCCGGCGTCGGTGCCGCCGGCGTGGGCAGCGGCCTGGCCAAAGGCTACGCCGCCTCGCGCCTGCTCACTCCCGGCGTCTCCTGGGCCGAGCAGATGAGTACGCTCCAGGCGGTAGGCCGCTTCTCGGCGGACGACGAGCGCTATCAGGCCCTGCGCGCGCAGTCGAGGGAGCTCGGCGGCTCCACGGCCTTCTCGGCCACGGAAGTCGGCGCCGGCCAGGAATTCCTGCTGCGCGCCGGCATGAGCGCGGAAGCCATCCAGGCATCAATGCGCGACGTGCTGGATCTCGCCCTGGCCAACAACACCGAGCTCGGCCGCGCCGCCGACATCGCATCGAACATCGCCGGCGCGTTCAAGATCGACCTCGAGCAGGAAGGCTCGATGAGCCGGGTCGCCGACATTCTCTCGGGCGCTGCCAGCCGGGCGAACGTGAACCTGGAGATGCTCGGGGAAACGATGAAGTACCTCGGTGGCGCCGAGGATCTCAACCTCACGATGGAACAGGCGGCCGCCATGGCCGGCCTGCTCGGCAACATCGGCATCCAGGGCAGCCAAGCCGGCACCACGATGCGGGCGATGATGAACCGCCTCACCGCGCCCACCTCCACCGCCGCCGGCCTGATGGAGAGCTACGGCATCCAGGTCGCCGACGTGAACGGCAACATGCGCGACATGCCGGACATCCTGCGCGATATCAACGCTGCCACGGCCGAGCTGGGCAACGTGGAGCGCAAGGAAGTGCTGCAGCGGATCTTCGGCGCCGAGGCCGGCAGCGGCATGGCCGAGCTGGTCAACTCCATGGCCGCCGGCGAGCTCGATCAACTGATTGCCGCCCTGGGCGATAGCTACGGCGAGAACGCCGAGATGGCCCGGGTAATGGCCGACAACATCGGCGGCGACCTGAAGAACATGCGCTCGGCGTGGGAAGAAGTGGGCATCAGCGTCACAGATACCAACAACGGCCCGCTGCGCGAGCTCGTGCAAACCGTGACGCGAATCCTGCGCGGCGTGGGCGACTGGATCAAAGCGAATCCGGAGCTGGCCGGCACCATCGCCAAACTCGCCGCCGGGCTCATCGCCCTGGTCACCATCGGCGGCGCCATCACCCTCTCGCTGGCCTCGATCCTCGGGCCGCTGGTCATGCTGCGCTACGGCTTCGCCCTGCTCGCCATCAACGGCGGCGGGCTGATCGGCACTCTCGTGCGGCTGGCCGGTACCGCCATCCCGGCCGTACTCGCCGCGGTGAAAGGCATGGCCGTATTCCTCGCCACCAACCCCATCGGCCTGGCCGTCGCAGCGATCGCCGCCGCCGTGTTCCTCATCATCAAATACTGGGAACCGATCAGCGGCTTCTTCCGCAACCTGTGGAACGGCGTAACGGAGCTGTTCGGCAACGCCTGGCAGGCCATCCAGGAAGCCTTCGCGGGTGGTATCGCCGGCGTCTCGCGACTGCTACTCGACTGGTCGCCCATGGGCATTCTCTGGCGCGGCATCACCACAGGCCTGCAGAGCATGGGCGTGGAGATCCCGGAGCGCTTCTCCACCCTGGGCAACGCCATGATTGACGGTTTGATGGCCGGTATCGATGCCAAGTGGCAGGCGCTCAAGGACAAGGTCGGCAGCCTCACCGACGGCGTCACCGGCTGGTTCCGCGACGCCCTGGGCATCAACTCCCCCAGCCGCGTGTTCGCCGAGTACGGCGGCTTCACGGTGGACGGCTTCAACGTCGGGCTAGACCGTCAGCGCGACGAGCCTGCCAAGCGGGTGCGGGACATCGCCCGGCGCGTAGCCACCGCCGGCGCCGGCATCGCCATCGGTACCGCCGGCCTGCCCGCCGTGGCGGATATTCCCATCGACAGGCGGCCGGCCCTCAGTGCCCCGGCGCCTGCCGCGCCGGCGGCAGGCGACACCATCACGATTCACGTTTATGGCGCCCCAGGCATGGACGAACGCACCCTCGCCCAGGAAGTCGCCCGCCAGCTCGAGCAGCGCGAACGACAGCGCGCCGCCCGTCAGCGCTCCTCACTGCGCGACATTGATTGACCAGGAGAACCCCAATGCTGATGGCCCTTGGCATGTTCGTTTTTCAGACCCGCACCGTGCCCTATCAGGAGCTCAAGCGGATCACCCAATGGCGCCACGCCAACCAGTCCCGCGTTGGCGATCGGCCGGCGTATCAGTTCGTCGGTCCCGGTACCGACATCATCACTCTCTCCGGCACGCTACTGCCGGAATTCACCGGCGGCCGCCTCGACCTGGATGAGATCCGCGACATGGCCGACCAGGGACAGGCCTGGCCACTGGTGGAAGGCACCGGCCGGCAGTACGGCCTGTGGGTCGTGACCCAGGTCGAGGAAACCGCCAGCCACTTCTTCCGCGACGGCATGCCCCAGAAAATCGAGTTCACGCTCACGCTCGAGCACGTCGACGACACCCGCACCGATCTGCTCGGCAGCCTGACCACCTACACCGTCGCCCGCCTTGCCGGCGCCTACGTGTGAGCCCGCCATGAACGCCAATGCCACGCCCTACCGCTATCGCCGGCCCAGCTACCGCCTCACCCTGGCCGGTACCGACATCACGCCACGCCTCAACGGTCGCCTGGTCAGCCTCACCCTACGCGAACAGCGCGGCCTCGAGGCCGACCAGCTCGACATTACCCTGGCCGACCACGACGGCGCCCTGGCCTTGCCCCGCCGCGGCGCCGAACTCACTCTCGCCTTCGGCTGGCAGCACGAAGGCCTGGTCGAGAAAGGCACCTTCACCGTCGACGAGATCCAGCACACCGGCACGCCGGATCAGCTCATCATCCGGGCGCGCTCCGCCGACATGCGCGGCGAACTGCCCGGCAAACGCACCCACGGCTGGCACAACCTCGCCCTGAGTGAGATCGTCGAGACCATCGCCCGCCGACACGAGCTCGAGCCGGTCATCGGTCACACCCTGAGCGGTATTCGCGTTGGCCATATCGACCAGACCGAGGAGTCGGACCTCAATTTCCTGACCCGACTCGGCCAGCGCTATGACGCCATTGCCGCTGTGAAGGCCGGCCGCCTGCTCTTCACCCTTGCCGGCGAGGCACTCACCGCCAGCGGCCAAGCCATGCCCACCATCACCCTGACCCGGCGCGACGGCGACCAGCATCGCTACAGCATCACCGATCGCGACGCCTACAGTGGTGTGAAAGCCTACTGGAACGACACCAGCGGCGCCCGGCGGCGCATCGTTCTCGCCGGCGACGGTGAGAACGCCAAGCAGCTACGCCCCACTTACGCCAGCGAGACCGATGCCCTGGATGCAGCCCGCGCCGAGTGGCGCCGCATTCAGCGTGGCCTGGCCGAGTTCGAGCTGACACTCGCCCACGGCCGTGCCGACGTGCTGCCGGAATCTCCGCTCCAGGTCAGCGGCTTCAAGCCCGAGATCGATGCCACTCCCTGGCTCGTCACCGAGGTGGAACACACCCTCGACGACAACGGCTATGGCACCCGGGCAAGGTGCGAGGTTCTCGGCGCCGAGCGCGATCAGGAGCAGGAATAAGCGAAGCCCCGACCATCCCTGGCCGGGGCTTCGCAGGTGCGCCTCTGTTCATCCCTGGCGATCGCGGCGAATCGATCGCATCACGAGACGTCTCTGTAACCTACCAATCGCTCGGTAGCCGTGGAATGAGAGATTGACGCGACGTCTTGTAAGATATCTGCCATTCACACCGCATACCGACGCGCCTGGCTGACCACCACACCGCGCAGGTCCGATACCCGCGCGATCACCGAGTGCCGTGGCCCCGCCGTCGGCATCAGCCGGTAGGCGCCGCCTATCCGGTGGGTACGAAATAGCCGCTGCTCCCCGTCCAGTTCCGCCACCACCAGGTCGGCATGCCCCACCGGCCGGGACTCATCCACTACCAGCACATCGCCCTCGATGATCGGGCCATCCACGCCTGCCTCCGAACTCACCTCGACCAGGTAGCAGCCAGCTTTGAACTGCTTCAGGTTGAGCCCCTCCATAGCCGGATGAATGCCCGCCCGCAGCGGACCCAGATAGTTCACACGCATGCCCCTGCCTCGCCTCACATTTTTCTCATCTGACCGTCGAGCCGCTAAGTTCCATTAGCGTTTGCCTGTTGCCTGAAACCGGCGATGTCGAGAATACTGTAAAAAACTACAGCAGTACAAAGGGACTCACTATGACACTGGCAAACCTCATCGCGGCTCATCCCGAGCCGCCATCGCTTGCGCTTCCCTACCCACTGGCCCTGGGCCGAGCAGGCCTCAGCGGCTTCCCCAGCCCGGCGCAGGACTACGAAGGCCGCACGCTCGATCTCAACGAACGTCTGGTCAAACGACCCTCGGCGACGTTCTTCATGAGCGTGACCGGCGACAGCATGGAGCGCCTGGGCATCTACGAAGGCGACCTGCTGTTGGTCGATCGCTCACTCGAGCCCCGCCCCGGCCACATCCTGGTCGCAATGGTTGACGGCGAAATCACCATCAAGCGCTACGAGCTGAAGGGCAACGTGCCGTTCCTTTGCTCAGGTAACCCCCGCTACGCCCCCATCCCGCTCGTTGATATCGAGTGCCAGGTCTGGGGCGTGGTGCGCTCGGTGATTCACGAGTACCCGGTATGAGCATGATCGGTCTGGTCGACTGCAACTCGTTCTACGTCAGCTGCGAGCGCGTATTTCAACCGCGGCTGCGAGGCCTCCCGGTGGGTGTGATGTCGAACAACGACGGCTGCGTGATAGCGCTCTCCAACGAGCTAAAGGCACTTGGCATAAACATGGGCACGCCGGCGTTCGAGATTCAGCACCTGGTGCGTCAGGGGCGCATTCATCTCCTTTCGAGCAACTACGAACTCTATGGCGACATGAGCCAGCGAGTGCAGTCCGTGCTCGAGGAGTTCGCCCCCGCCGTTGAGCCCTACTCCATCGACGAGATGTTCGTGAGATTCGATGGCTTCGCCCATGAGCAGCTGCTCGAGCACGCCCGGCAGCTGCATCACAAGGTGCGTCAATTCACCGGCATACCGGTCTGCGTAGGTGTTGCGCCGACGCGTACCCTAGCCTTATCCGTAGAAAAGCAAACCTGGCTGGAAGCTCGATCAAGTCTGTTTCCTGACTTGTGCAAGTAGTGATATTCAATAGAGTATCCTGTCCTGGCCGTTCACCCGGCACAGCAGGACAACTGCGTCACGTCCTTGGGGAAAGTCTGAGCGCAGAGATTGAGCCACTCCACCATGGTCAGGTAGGGAAACAGTGATCTTGCTCAGTCGCGGTCAGTCACCATTGAACTCACGGAAGACCTCCGGTATCTCCTGCCCCCCAAACTGCCGAGAGGACGTCATGGACATCTCGACTTCCCGGGAGGTCGAGATGTTGACGACGGCCGGCGCGGCCTTGTCGACCAGCTCCGTGAAGTCTGGCAGTCGTGGCTCGGCGAGGGCTGGCGTCACCATCAATAGTAAAGCTAGGCTCATCAGCCAGGCGTGCGAGTGCGGCTTGGGTATCAAAATGGGCTCCTTCCGGGGCATGGAACATGGTAACCGTGTTTGGTACGGCGCCCACTACGCAAAGTTCCATACGCCTAGCCCCGGCTCGGTCTTCATTAGAATTCGGGCTTGAATCTTGAGTTGCTATAGGTTTTATACTGCTGGGTCATCAGGTGACACTAGGATGACGCATGGGACATCATCACGATCATCCCCATCTTGACCCCACCTCTGGTGACCGTCGGATGAGCATCGCCATCTGGGCCAACGGGATATTGACTGTTGCTCAGATCGTTGGGGGTATCCTGGCGGGAAGCCTCGCGCTGATCGCGGATGCGCTGCATAACTTTCCGACATGGCTGCCCTTATCATTGCATTTGCTGCCCGCAAGATCGCGAGACGGCCGCCAGACTCTCAGATGACGTTCGGCTATGGGCGAATCGAGATTGTCGCAGCGCTGATCAACTACACGACCCTCATTCTCGTTGGGTTTTATCTAATTTATGAAGGCGTGATGCGCATGATCGACCCGCCAGAGATTCAGGGCTGGATAGTCGTCATCATCGGCATTGTCGCTCTTCTTGTCGATGCGCTAACGGCCTTGCTCACCTGGTCGATGCAAAAACATAGCGTCAACATTCGGGCTCTCTTCCTGCACAACCTGTCTGATGCGTTTGCGTCCATCGCTGTGATCATTGGCGGCTCGCTGATTCTGCTATACGACATGCGCTGGGTAGACCCCGCGATTACGATCAGTATTGCACTCTATATTCTCTATCTTGCCTTTACGGAGATAGGTGGCCCCATCCGGACACTGATGCTGAGCTCGCCACCCGATGTCGATGGTCAATCAGTCATTGATGCCCTGCGTAGCGTCGAAGGGGTTGAGGATGTGCATCATGTTCACCTATGGCAAATGCAGGAGAATACCGCCGCACTTGACTGCCACGTGGTGACGACGGAAGAAGGCTGGCAGCAGCTCGAGGCGATCAAGGCGGATATCAAAGCACGCTTTGACATTGGCCACTCCAGCTTGGAATTCGAGCATATTGATCATGCGCATCAGGGAGCCAATCTTTATGGGCATGGATAACACGCCACTATTCGCCGACTTGGGCACCCATCAGCGGTTGAGATCCACTCAGCAGTCCTCTCGTCGTGCTTTTCGCTTAACCATTTGAATTGGAGAAGTAAATGTACAAAAAAGCGACTTTTATCCTGGCCGGTGCGTTGATGCTGATCGCCATCATCGTGATCGTATCGAGACCCTCGCTGTTGGGCATGGGCGCCGAGGCGGCCAACCAGGATGGAGCTCAGGTCGAAAACTCTCTGGTGCGCTCACACTCGCCTATTCTGGGGCCGGAAGAAGCACCGGTGACCATCGTGGAGTTCTTCGACCCGGCCTGTGAGGCCTGCCGTGCCTTCTACCCGCTGACCAAGCGCATCCTGGAAGAGTACCCCGACCAGGTGCGGCTGGTGGTGCGCTACACGCCCTTCCACGGAGAAGTGTCCGAAACCGCCATTCGCGTGCTGGAAGTCGCCAGGCACCAGGACGTCTTCCAGCCGGTGCTGGAGGCGTTGCTGGCCCGCCAGAGCCAGTGGGCGGCTCATGGCAGCTTCGATGAAGCTGCTATTCTGGATATCGCCAGCCAGGCCGGTCTAGATAGAGCTGCAGCAGAGGAACAACTTGATTCACCCGAGGTACAAGCGGTCTTCGACCAGGACAAGGCTGACGTCAAGGCCAATCAGATCCGCCAGACGCCGACCTTTTTCGTCAATGGCGAGCTGGTGGACCCCTTCGGCATGCAGGAGCTGGTCGACGCCGTCAATCGTGAGGTGACCGAGGCCTCTGGCGAGGACGATGCGTCATGACGCGACGCTGGATGCTGGTAGGGTTGATGGGGCTGGGCCCTCTGCTGGCCGAAGCCCATTGGCAAGACAATGCCTCGCTATCACCGAGCGAGCCGACATCGGCCAGGGCACAAGCTATCCCGCAGGAGGGATCATCACCCTCGGCTGTTCAGCCGCCCGAGCGCGTCGCCCAAGAGCTAACCGTGGCACCAGGGGATACCCTGAATGCATTGCTGCAGCAGCTTGGCGCGGATTCCGACACGCGCACCCAAGCGTCGAAATCGCTGGCGGAGAGGTTCGACCCGAGACGCTTGCGGCCTGGAGACCGTCTCACTTTCACCTCTCTGACGACCGGACAGCCGGTGTCGGTGACCATCGAGCGTGATTCGGGTATTCAATACGTCGTCACGCTTGGGGAGCGGCCGTCGACGCGGATTGTCCCGCCTCGTCTCGACACCCTGACTCTGGGCCGTGAAGTGGACGTCGAAACGTCACTCTATGCCGCCTTGGCGGCAGAGGGGATACCCACGCGTTTCGCCGTGGACCTCGAGGTGCTGTTAGGCGGACTCATGGACACAGCCCGAGATATTTCGGGCGCGGAGCGCCTGCAGTTACTGTGGGAAGAGGATCGCCGAGAGGATGGCACGCGAGTTGGGCCTCCCCGTCTGACCTATATGGGGTTGGCTGACCAGTCGGCACGACTGGAGATGGTATGGCCAGCGGACCAGAGAGCCACCGTGATGCTCTACAAGGACGGTAGCCTTGTGGAGACGAAGCGGTTCCCGGTGGTCGGCGCACGCCTGACGTCCGCCTTCGGCAATCGACGCCATCCCGTATACGGGGGGGTACGTCGTCATGACGGCGTCGACCTTGCCGCGCCTCGCGGCACCCCGGTCATGGCGACGGCGCCGGGGCGGGTCTCCTTCATCGGTCGCCGTGGAGGTTATGGTCGTGTCGTGGAGGTAGAGCACGAGATGGGCACCCTCAGCCGCTATACGCATCTCAGCCGCTTCGCCTCCGGTCTGTCGGTCGGGGACGTCATCAATGCCGGCGACACGCTGGGGGAAGTCGGGGCCTCCGGACTCACCACGGGTCCCAACCTGCACTACGAAGTGAGAGTGGGTGACCGACCTGTCGATCCTCTGGAGGAGGGGCAGCGCATCATTCTGGGGGAGTCACCGGCACCCCAGGATTATCGAAGCGTGCTCTTCGAGGCTCGTGGTCGTCTGCAAAAAGCCATCGGTACGTCCGGTCTGGTCGCCTTGGATAATCGATAGGCCGACAGGCAGGCTTGTTGTATGACACGCATCGGTGGCCATGTAATGGCTATTGTCGTGTGACACAACATTCCCTGCAGTACCAATCCTCCAGAAGGGAAGGGTCTATGGAAGGTGTCTCTCCGGTCACACTGGGGTTCCTGGGTAGTCTTGCCGCCGGTTCGATGACCGCCATCGGAGCGCTACCTGTCCTGATCAGCAAGGCGCCCGATCGTGCCGTTCGCGACCTGGCACTCGGATTCGCCGCCGGTGTCATGCTGGCGGCGTCCTTCTTTTCACTGATCATTCCCTCCCTGGAAGCCTCTGGACTGCGCTATGGCGGTAGCGTCTTGCCTGCCGCCATTGCCTGCGCGTCGATACTGATGGGGATCGGACTGGTCGCCCTGCTGAATGAGCGACTCCCCCACGAACATTTCGAACAGGGGCGTGAAGGGCCGGAGGCTGCATCGCTGCGCCGAATCTGGTTATTCATCTTCGCCATCACGATCCACAACCTGCCAGAGGGTCTGGCGGTGGGTGTGGCCTTCGGAGCAGGGGGAAGCGAAGGGGGACTTCCCCTTGCTATCGGTATCGGCCTGCAGAATGCGCCGGAAGGCCTGGCGGTGGCAGTGGCATTGCTGGGTGAGGGGTATTCACGCTGGCGATCCTGGACCATTGCCTCCCTCACCGGGCTGGTCGAGCCGTTGGGTGGCCTGCTGGGAGCGGGAGTCGTCAGCATGTCGCAAGTGCTGCTCCCCTGGGGGCTGGCCTTCGCCGCCGGCGCCATGCTCTATGTCATCAGCCATGAGATCATTCCCGAGACCCACCGAAGCGGCCACCAGAACAAGGCGACGCTGGGGCTCTCGGTGGGATTGGTACTCATGCTGTTCCTGGATGTCTCGCTGGGCTAGCATGCCGACCCGTCCAGGCGCCTACCCCAGATCGTGAGCGCCTCCGTGGGCCTGGTCGCTGATACAAAGCTGATGATCGCCCAACACTTCAATGATCCGGCAGCTTTCGACCTTCCCCCCGGCACACTGGCTCACCATCCGTCTGAGCTCGTCACGCAGAGCGGAGAGCCGCTGCAGCCGCGCCTCGATCTCCTCCAGGTGGTGCTTGGCAATGGCGTCGACCTCCTGACACGGCATGTCGGGTTGGTCTGACATGGCCAGCAGTTCACGCACCGCATCCACCGAGAAGCCGAAGTCCCGGGCATGGCGAATGAAGGTCAACCGCCTGACAGCCTCCTCGCCGTAGCGTCGCTGCCCACCCACGGTGCGCGACGCATCGCCCACCAACCCGATGCGCTCATAGTAGCGCACCGTTTCAGGCTTGCAGCCGGCGCGCCGTGCCAGCTCGCCGATGCCGATGGCAGGGCTAATCTCCGGCATCCTGATGTTCCTCCCGTATGGCTTGAATCTATAGTTGCTATAAGGTTTATACTGCAAAGGATAACGCATCGCCAGGAGTGTCACCATGAAGAATTCAGCACCCATAGCCACGGCCACAGCCTCGACGCTACGGGTGGAAGGCATGGACTGTGGTGGGTGCGAGCGCAAGGTCGAAGCTGCGCTGGGCCGCCTGGAGGGCATCGAGGAGGTGTCGGCCAGCTCGGTCACCGGATCGGTGACGATTCACCCTCAGCAGAGCACGAGGTCCTCTCATGAGGCGATCGAGCGGACCCTTAACGAGCTCGGTTACCGCCTTGCCGGCGAGGATGAGGGAGGTAAGTCGGATGCCTCCCCAGCCTCTTGGTGGCAGACCGCCAAGGGACGCCTGGTAATCGTCACCGGGGGCCTGCTGACTCTGGCCTTCGTTCTCCGCCTGACCTGGCCGGCCCTGGGCAACTGGCCCTTCGTCGCCGCCACCCTGGTGGGGCTGGTGCCCATCGCACAGAGTGCCTGGGGCGCGCTGAAGATGCGCAACCCCTTCACCATCGAGATGCTGATGAGCATCGCCGCCCTGGGCGCCCTGGCCATCGATGCCGCCGCCGAGGCGGCGGTGGTGGTCTTCCTGTTCGCCGTGGGCGAATTGCTGGAGGGGGTGGCCGCCTCAAGGGCGCGACGCAGCATTTCGGCCCTCGCGGACCTCACCCCGTCCACGGCGAGGCTGATGGAGGATGGGGAAATCCGGGAGGTCTCGGCCGCCACGCTTACGCCCGGGCAGCGAGTCCTGGTGCGACCGGGCGACCGCGTCCCCTGCGATGGGCGTATCCTGACCGGCGAGTCCGATGTGGATGAGTCACCGATCAATGGGGAGTCCGTGCCCCGCTCGCGTGCCCCGGGTGACGACATCTTCGCCGGCACGGTCAACCTCGATGCCGCCCTGGAAGTGGAGGTAACCCGCGGTGCCGAGGACAACACCATCGCCCGGGTCATCCGCCTGGTGGAGGAGGCCCAGGCCGCCAAGGCACCGGTGGCCCGCTTCATCGATCGCTTCGCTTTCTACTACATGCCGGCGGTGGTGGGGCTCGCCCTGCTGATGGCGGTGGTGCCGCCGCTGGTCTCGACCATGGCCTGGTCGGAATCGGTCTATCGCGCCCTGGCCCTGCTGTTGATCGCCTGTCCTTGTGCCCTGGTGATCTCGACCCCCGCGGCGATCGCTGCCGGCCTCTCGGCGGGCGCCCGCCGTGGGCTGCTGATCAAGGGCGGCGCGGTGCTCGAACAGCTGGGTAAGCTCCGAACGGTGGCGCTGGACAAGACCGGCACCCTCACCGCCGGTACCCCCAAGGTCACCGACGTGGAGGATTGGGCCACCGGCCAGGGCGCGCAGGAGATCCTGAGGCTGGCCGCCGCGCTGGAACGTGACTCCAGTCATCCCATCGCCACCGCCATCTTCTCGCATGCACAGCAGCTGGGCCTTTCCATCCCCCAGACGAACGGCAACCGAGCCCTTTCGGGACGTGGCGTCGCTGGTCAGGTCGAGGGGCGTGAGCTGAGCTTGGTCTCCCCCCGGCAACTGACAGAGCAGGCTGCACTCGATGACGATCTGAGCGCCCGGATCGCCGAGTTGGAACACGCCGGCAAGAGTCTCGCCCTGCTGGTCGAGAGCGAGCGTCCGCTGGGGCTGATCGCAGTACGCGATGAGCCGCGTGAGGACGCCCAGGAGGGGCTGACGGCGCTGTCACGCCTGGGCGTGCAGGCGGTGATGCTCAGCGGTGACAATGCACGTACCGCCGCTGCCATCGGTGGCTCTCTCGGCATCGAGGCGTATGGCGAGCTGATGCCCGAGGACAAGGCCCGGCGCGTGCAGGCGTGGCAGGCCGCCGGCCGGGGGCCTGTAGGGAAGGTGGGTGACGGGATCAACGATGCCCCGGCGCTGGCAGCAGCCGATGTCGGCATCGCCATGGGGGGCGGCACCGACGTGGCACTGGAAACGGCGGATGCGGCCCTGCTCAAGAACCGCGTCACCGGCATCGCCGAGCTGATTGACCTGTCTCGGGCCACGCTGCGCAACGTCAAGACCAACGTCGCCCTGGCGCTGGGTCTGAAGGCCATCTTCCTGGTGACCACGGCATTGGGCATTACCGGCATGTGGATCGCGGTGATGGCGGATACCGGCGCCACCGTGTTGGTGACCCTGAACGCCATGCGGCTGCTGGGCTATCGCTTCTCGCCCGTCACCGCCACGAGTGGCTCGGCAAGCCCGCGCTACCAGGAAGCCACGTCATGAGAACGAAACGGATAGCGATGGCGCGTCAGGGCCCGTACTGGTTGGCCCTGGCGGGCCTGGTCGGCCTGGCCGACCAAGTCATCAAGTGGCTGGTGCAGGCGCTGATGCCGTATGGCCAGACCGTCCCGCTGACCCCATTCTTCAACTGGGGTCACTGGTGGAACACGGGGGCAGCCTTCAGCTTCCTCGCCGATGCGGGTGGCTGGCAGCGCTATCTTTTCCTGGGCCTGACGGGGATGGTGGCTATCGTTCTGACCATCCTGTTGTGCCGGCCCAGGCCCCGTCTGGAGGCGCTGGGGTACAGCTTGATGCTGGGTGGCGCGTTGGGTAATGGCATCGACCGCCTGGCACGAGGGTATGTGGTGGACTACCTGGACGTTTACTGGCGTGAATGGCATTGGCCCGCCTTCAACCTGGCGGATATCGCTCTGTTCCTGGGCGTAGTGGCCTTCGCCATTACGACCTTGCGTGAGCGTCCCTCCTCCAGATTGTCTGAGTGACGGCATGGTTGCAGACAACCTGTCAGTCCCGCACAAGACGCTTGCCGGACGGGTCACGCCGGCTCTCGGCTGTTTGCTGGCCCTGGTCGCCGGAGGGCTGACCACCCTGAGCGCCGCGCCCTTCGCGCTGTGGTGGCTGGGCCCGATAGCGGTGGCCCTCGTCTATGTCGGCATCCATGCTCTGACACCCTCTCAGGCCGCCCTTCGCGGCTGGTGCTATGGGGTAGGCCTGTTCGGCTCGGGGACCTCCTGGGTCTTCGTCGCGATCCACGACTATGGCTATACCGGGGCGCCCCTAGCGCTCTTCCTCACCGGTCTGTTCGTGGCCGGCCTGGCGCTGTTCTTTGCCGTGCCCTTCTGGTTCTATCGTCGCATAACGGGCCGGCGGCTGGCCTTCCTCAGCTTCGCCGGCGTCTGGGTGCTGAGCGAATGGCTGCGCACCTGGCTGTTTACCGGGTTTCCCTGGCTGCTGCTGGGCACCTCCCAGGTAGACTCGCCATTGGCGGCCTGGGCTCCGGTCGGTGGGGTCTACCTGCTATCGCTGATCACTGCGCTGACCGGCACCCTGGGCGTGGAGTTTCTGCGCCGACGCTGGTGGGCCATAGTGCCCATCGCCGCTCTTTGGTTGACTCCCCTGGCCCTGCCGGCCCAGTGGACCTCCCCGGCCGGCGAGCCGCTGCGGGTCGCCTTGCTGCAGGGCAACCTGGATCAGGCGATCAAATGGACGCCCGAGGGCCAGCGCGAGGCGGCCAGTATCTACACGGTGTTGACCCTTGCCCAGTCCGGCGACCTCGACCTGGTTGTCTGGCCCGAGGCGGCCCTGCCGATGTTCGAGCAAGAGGCGCGACCGATCCTCGAGCGGGTGCAGTCCAATCTCGCGCCCGACACCGCCCTGCTCACCGGCATTCTGCAGCGCGACGGAGGCGACTACTACAACAGCGTGATCGGCCTGGGGAACGCCGAGGGCCAGTATCGTAAGGCGCGCCTGGTGCCCTTCGGCGAATACTTGCCGCTTGATCGTCTGCTCGCCGGTACCATTGCCTTCTTCGACCTGCCCATGCCAACCATGACGCCCGGGCCCGAGGCTCAGGGGCCGATCCACGCCGCCGGGACCACCATCGGCAACGCCATCTGCTACGAGATCATCTATGCCGACCGGGTCGCCGAGCAGGCGCGCGATGCTGAGCTACTGCTGACGGTCTCCAACGACACCTGGTTCGGCCGTTCCATCGGCCCCCTGCAGCATCTGCAGATGGCCCGCCTTCGCGCCCTGGAGAACGGCCGGTACCTGATCCGCGCCACCAGCAACGGCGTGACCGCCATCGTCGATCCTCAGGGCCGCGTCACGGCCCGCGCACCACAGTTCCAGGCGACGAGCCTTCGCGGCGAGGTGATGCCCATGGTGGGAAACACGCCGTTCACCCGAACCGGTAGCTGGCCGACCTGGCTGTTGGCCGCCTTACTGGTGCTGCTTGGATGGCGATTCAACACACATCGGTCTGGATGATAAGGGTCCAGCCGAAAAGGGAGAGGATGATGGCGTTGTCGAAACCTCACTCAGGTACGGCGGGGGAAGCTTCGTTGTGGCAACTCCGAACACGCACACTGGTGGGAGTGCTGGCAGGCTGGCTCGCGCTCATCGGCGTTGCTCAGGCCCAGGAGGAGAACGAGTGGCCCCGCGGCCACTATCCATTGCCTGAGGAAGGCAATGTGATCGGCGACACCTACCGCATAACGGTGGAGGATCGAGAAGATACCCTGCTCGATATCGCCAGGCGACACAACCTGGGGTACAGGGAGATCGTGCGCGCCAACCCGGACGTGAGCATCTGGATTCCCGGCGAGGGTACCGAGGTGACCATACCCGGGCGCTTCATCCTGCCCGCCGGAGAGCGCACTGGCATCGTCATCAACATCGCCGAGCTGCGCCTATATTACTATCCCGAGGTGGATGACGACGAGACACCACGTGTCGAGACCTATCCTATCGGCATCGGTCGCGAGGGCTTCGATACCCCCCTCGGGGTGACCAAGACCACCATGAATATCAAGAACCCCGCCTGGTATCCCCCCGAGTCGGTGCAGCGTGAAGCCAGGGCACGCGGTGAAGAGGCACCCAGTGTAGTGCCCCCAGGCCCGGACAATCCGCTGGGAGACCATGCCATTATCCTTGGATTCGATGGCTACTTGATCCATGGCACCAACCAGCCGGATGGTATCGGCATGCGTGCCAGCCGTGGCTGTATTCGCATGTTCCCTGGGGACATCGAGTCGATTTTCGACCGCGTGCCCGCCGGCACCCAGGTCCAAATCGTCAACCAGCCCATCAAGATCGGCTGGTATGAAGGGCAACCGCTGATTCAGGCATTCTCGCCTCTGGAGGGAGAGGGGCACAGCATGTCCACGTTGGTAGAGACCGTCACACGCCTCAACCAGCGCAAGGCCGAGGGCTGGAGCTTCGATTATGAACAGCTTCGCGGCCTGCTGAATGATCCCAGCGATCGAATAGTAGCCCTGAATCCCAGGCCGGAGCCGGATAAAACGCATGATACTGATTACAAGGGGATCTACGCAGAAATCGCGCTGCGCAGACTATGACAACGACAAGGCGAGTCTTGTCGGTCTCGTGACACTGGGTATTCGGTCGTGGCTGATCCAGGATCTATAGCGCTCTACATGACCATTGGCGTTGCGTTTATAGCCCCACCTTGCCGCATGGAACGGTAGGTTCCTAGGCTTGCTTTTGGCATACCGATTCTGGGGAGGGAAGGGCTATTGACCTCGACGTTGCTCTGGGCTACCTACTGCCTTGGGAGTTCTCGCTGGCCTGGCCATGGGCTGGGAGCAACTGGTCCTGTTGGGTATCGCCCCCCTGCTGGTGAGCCTACTGCCCTGCCTCATCATGTGTGGGCTGGGGCTGTGCATGATGAAATGCCAGGACAAGAAAGGGAAAGCGACCGACCAGGGCGAAGTCTCCAACGTACAGGCCAAGGCGGAATCCTCTGAAATACAAGCCGAGGTAGAAGCCTATCCGGCAGCGCCCAAGCAAGCGGAAGCCGCTATTCCCCACGAAGCTGACCAGCAGGTGTCATCATCAGAGCACCCCCTGTCCAAGCTTCAAGCCTAGCCGCGGGATAAGGAGGGGGATAAGGAGGGATGTGGGAAGTCGCCAACATCGGCCTGATCACGGCGTTTCTGGCAGGCCTGATCTCATTCGCGTCGCCCTGTGTCTTGCCGCTCGTACCCGGGTACCTCTCCTTCGTCGCCGGCCGCTCGCTGGGGCAGCTACAGGAAGCGGACCGGCGCGAACGGTTCCGGGTGTTGACCCAGTCGATATGGTTCGTGCTGGGGTTCTCTACGGTCTTCCTGATGCTGGGCGCCAGTGCCACGGCCATCGGTCGCTTGCTGCTGGCCTATCGCCAGGAAGCCAATCTGGTCGGCGGTATCATCGTCATCCTGTTTGGTGCCTTCATGACCGGCCTCATCCCGCTGCATGGGCTACAGCGAGAGTGGCGCTTTATCGGCCGGCTCAAGGCAGAGGGTGGCGGGCGTAGTGCGGCGTATCTGCTGGGCGTGGCGTTCGCCTTCGGCTGGACCCCCTGTATTGGCCCGATCCTGGGCGCCATCCTGACCGTCAGCGCCTCGACGGCCAATGCTTCGAGCGGCATGGCGTTACTCGGCATTTATTCGCTAGGCCTGGGGGTGCCCTTCCTGCTGAGCGCCGTTTCGCTCGATCGCTTCTTGCACCACCAGAAATTCTTGCGCCGCTGGGGCCGAGCCATGCACCTGGCGGCAGGACTGATCATGATCCTGATGGGCATCTTGATGATGACCGGAAAACTGACCGAGCTCTCGTATTGGCTATTGCGCACCTTTCCCGCCTTAGGTGCCATCGGCTAACCGTTATCCAGGGAAATAGTGATATGAAAAAAATGATGAGTCGCTTCTGGCATACCCTATCAATCACGAGCGGGGCCATCATCGGCCTTGGCATCGCCTCCGTGGCCGCAGCGGCCGAAGATGTCTTGCCGGCGCTGGAGTATGACCTGACCGGAGCTCGTCTGCTCAAGGTGAATTCCAGCCAGCTGTTTGAAAGCACGAACGGTGGCGACTCCTGGCAGGCCATCCCGTTGCCCGAGGCCGTAAGGACCGGGCAGTTGGTGGTGGCGCCGGCTGCCGCTGAGCAGACGCTTTATATCGCCGGCCCATCGATTGGAGTGCAGCGTAGCGACGACAATGGCGACAGCTGGTACCGGGTCGATGAGGGCCTGCCCAGCCGGAACGTCATCGCTTTCAGTGCCCACCGACATCAAGTCGAGACGCTCTACGCCAAGATCGCTGACGACGGCATCTACCAAAGTGACGATGCCGGCGAATCATGGCGGAAGAAGGATAGCGGCCCTGTCCAACCTGTTCGCCGGCTCGTCCACTCCGATATGGAGGGCAGCATGCAGACCGGTTGGCTCTATGCGGTGTCTGACGATGCGGTGCGCCTGTCGATGGATTGCTTTTGCGGCTGGCGACCGACCGGAGAGCTCGATGCCGATACCGTCTACGATGTGGCCTACGAGTTCGACGAGCCCGAACGTGTCTATGTGGCCACGGATCGAGGCCTGTGGGTCAGCGACAATGGTGGCAAGGCGTGGCTACGGATAGAAGGCGACGCTCCTGAACTCGTCGCGATCACTCTGGCGCCAGAAGGTACCCTCTATGGTTTGGATCGCGTGGGGGAACTCGTGCGCAGTAATGACCAAGGCCGGAACTGGAGGGCGATTCCCGATGCGTAACCGCGGGGTCCTCGTCACAACCTGGCTGCTGTTAAGTACTGCCGGGCAGGCCATGGCGGATGATGCCCCTCTTTCGCACGATGCCTCTCAGCCGATAGAGGGGGAGCAGATTTACCAGCAGCATTGTGCCAGCTGCCACGGCATCGATGGCGAGGGGATGCCGAACTGGCAGCGACCCAATGCGATGGGTGAGTTGCCGGCCCCACCACATGGGCCAGAAGGGCATACCTGGAAGCACTCCGATGCCATGCTGTATCGGATGGTCTCCGAAGGGTGGCGCGACCCCTGGAACGAGACCGAACGACTGACCATGCCGGCCTTCGAGGACGTGCTCACCCCTGCCGAGATCCGCTCCGTAATTAATTACCTCAAGACGCTATGGACGCCAGAGCAACAACGTCATCAGGCGGAAGAAAGCGAGGGAGCCTCATTTCCGATGCAAAGTGAGTAGCTGTGGGGTCTAAGTATTGAAGGGTATCCGGATTAAGTGGTAGATGGAGCCCCCTTGCTCCTTCGAACCCTTAACTCTCCCAGAAGGTTGATAGATCGACGCCGTAGTTTTTCTCAGGCTCGGGAAGACCCATGCTGTAGGTCATGGTGGCCTTGCCCAGGAAGGGGGATTCCTTGATCTGCGGCACCTTCTTCTTGTGCTTGGTGGTGTAGAGCATCCGGGCCCGCATCACCTCGAATGAGTAGCCCCGGCCATCGCGGTTCTTGTCCTTGGCCAGCCGATTGATCGACTCCGTGAAGGCGTTGGTGATTGGGGTGTCGGTTTCGAAGTAGGCCAGCACCTCCTCGCGCCATCCGCTGACGGCGCTGACGAGATCCTTCCACACCTCTTTCTGCCCCTGTGGAATGTCGTCAATCCAGCGGGCCAGCGCCTTTTCGGCATCACGCCGGGTGGTGCTGTCCCAGATGTGGTAGAACCGCTCCTTGTGCTCGTAGGCCGCCAGGAGCTGAGGGAAGGCCCCTGTCCATGTCTCCATGATAAGCCGCTCGCGATCTGAAACGTCGTGGGCACGCTTCAGCAGGATCTTCCTATCGCCCTTGAGGGTCCGCCGCTGGTTTGGCTTCAGATCCTTCCTGAGTCCCTTACGCACCTTCTCCAGGGCTTCGTTGGCCATCCGCACCACATGGAACTTATCGACCACAATGCGAGCCTGCGGCAGTACCGCCTGGACAGCACGGCGGTAGGGTTTCCACATATCCATGCTGACGATCTCGACCTGGTGGCGCTCGGTCATGCTCATGAGGCGCCTCGTCACCGCGTCCTGCTGGCGACCGGGCAGCAGGTCCAGTAGGGTACGCTCCTCCAGGTTGGTCAGGATGCAGCGGTAGCGGCGGTTCAGGTACAGCTCGTCGATCCCCAGGCAGCGGGGTGTCTCGAAACGATGCCAGGCTGCCAGGAACTCAGCCTTCTTCTTGAATATCTCGCGGACAGTCTTCTCGTCGAGGCCCGTGGTATCAGCCACGTAGGCGTAGGGGTGATTGAAGGCTTCCTTCTCGACGTGGTTGTAAAGCCTCCGCGTCATGCGGTGATCGTCTACCATTTCCGGAAGAGCTGGCCGGAACGTCCTTCCACACGCCCGGCAGGTGTAGCGGCGACGGACCACCCAGAGGGTGACCCGCTTTCCGTGGATGGGTAGGTCGCGATAGGCCACATCGCGCTTGCCGAACCTGACAAACTCACTCTCAACGCCGCATTCCTCGCAAGCTAGAGGCTCAGGAGCTTCGACCTGGTAGTGGAGATCATGCTCTTCCATCTTGGTGCCTAGGACGTGGTACTCGGGAAGGTGAAGGATGTTGTCAGGCAAGCTAGTCATGCAAACTTTCCTTGTCGACATGGTCCATAGATGATCGCGACTCTTTGACCGCGTTGTTTTCAACGAACTGAAGGTGAGTTACTCCCTTGGGTCTTCTGCTTCTCTGAGCCCTTCATGCAATGACGCAATTAGCGGGCAAGTGATATTGCCTTGTTGTGCATGGCATCTGTCGACCATTTCGCTCAGCACCTTCTCAATTCTTTCAAGCCTGTCGATCTTCTCGCGAACGTCCCCTAACTTGTGCTCTGCGAGAGCACTGGCTTCTTGACAGTGGGCGCCATCTTCCAGCCGAAGTAGGTCACTGATCTCATCCAGACTAAAGCCCAGCTGCTGCGCCGTTTTCACGAACGTCAACCTGTCGATATCGGCGGCACTATAGCGTCGAATACCTCCGGGAGGGCGTTCGGGCTCCGATAATAGCCCTCGTCGCTGGTAATAGCGGATTGTCTCGACATTGACGCCGGCCGCCTTGGCCAGGCCGCCAATGGTCATGGTGTCCGCCACTTTATCTGCATGTCTCTTCATGATGCTTGACTCCGTACCAAGCTACGGAAGTAACCTTATCGTAGCTCCCCCCATCCCGAAAGGAGAATCGTCAATGCGGACATCTAAAACGGGGCGAGGGCCCCTGGCCGCCGGAGGAGTCGCGGCCCTCCTGGCCTCGGCGTGTTGCCTCGGCCCGCTGGTGCTGATCACGCTGGGCGTTTCCGGCGCCTGGATCAGCAATCTGGCGGCGTTGGAGCCCTATCGCCCGCTCTTTATCGGCGTCGCGCTGGTGGCGATGTTCTTCGCCTGGCGTCGCGTCTTTCGGCCAGTGGAAAAGTGCCAGCCGGGAGAGGTGTGTGCCGTGCCACGGGTCAGGACGGGCTACAAGGCGATCTTCTGGCTCGTATCGCTGCTGGTGCTAATCGCCCTGGTATTCCCCTACATCTTGCCCCTGTTCTATTAAAAGGAGATCTACCATGAAAGCTCGTTTCGCCTTCATCGCGCTACTCGCCCTGCTCAGCACGCCCGCCTTAGCGGCCCTGCAGACCGTGACGCTGTCGGTGCCGGGCATGACCTGTGCCGCCTGCCCGATCACCGTCAAGGCCGCCCTCAACAAGGTGGACGGCGTCTCGCAAGTCGACGTGAGCTACGCGGATCTCGAGGCCGTGGTCACCTTTGACGACGCCCGAACGTCGGTGGAGGCATTGACCGAGGCCACCATCAACGCTGGGTATCCATCAACCCCGACATCCTCGCAAGCGGATCGAGAGTGATCATGAAGAATCCCAAGCCCCTGCTGCGCGTGAGCGTGATCGGCACCGTCCTGGTGGCATTGTGCTGCTTTACGCCGATCCTGGTGATCCTGCTTGGCACGGTGGGCCTGGCGGGGCTGACGGGCTATCTCGACGTTGTGTTATTGCCGGCCCTGGCCTTCTTCATCGGCCTGACCATTTATGCGATTTGGCGTAAGAAGCAGTTCGACGCCTGTTGTGACAACGGCTCTATCAAATCAAGGAATACGCCCCCTGAGTGACATCAAGCAGCTGCACATCGCGGTCATCGGGTGAGTTGTTTACGAGCTTGCCCGCCACGGTGAAGGAATAAGCGTGAAAGATTCGCAGAAATTTTTAAGCGTCGTGCTTGGCACCGGGTTGATGGTGCTGTGTTGCGCCGCGCCAATCGCCCTGGTGCTATTCGGTACGGCGGGCCTGGCCGCGTTGGCAGGCTATCTCGATTACCTGCTGTTTGCCGCCCTGGCCATCGGCTTACCTCTCTACGCGCGATACCACAAGCGGAAGCAGGATGCCGGCTTTACTAATGAAGACTCGGAGAAACGTGATGATTGAACTCAACGTGAGTGGCATGACCTGTGACCGCTGTGCGGATCATGTCAGGGAAGCCCTGGAGAAGCTGCCCGGCGTGCAGTCGGTGGAGGTATCCTATCCTCAGGGGACGGCATCGGTAGCCGTTGATCCGGAGACACCGGCCTCGGCGTTGACGTTTGCCGTGACCCGACTTGGCTACCAAGCTCGACTGGCCAACAGTGGGCCCACTTCCCCGGCAGGCGCATCGGTGTCCAAGGGCCGTGATGAAGACGCCCCGCACATCGCGGTGATCGGCAGCGGCGGCGCCGCCATGGCGGCGGCCCTGAAAGCCGCCGAGCGCGGCGCCCGGATCACCCTGATCGAACGCGGCACCGTCGGCGGTACCTGTGTCAATACAGGCTGTGTGCCTTCGAAGATCATGATTCGCGCGGCCCATATTGCCCACTTGCGTACGGAAAGTCCCTTCGATGCAGGCCTGAGCGCCCAGGCGCCGGTGGTGGATCGGGCCAAGCTGCTCGAGCAGCAGCAGCGACGTGTCGAGGAACTGCGTGACGCCAAGTACGAGGGGATTCTGCGCGACCACCCGGCCATCACGGTCCTGCACGGCGAGGCCCGGTTTATCGATGCCCATAGCCTGATGGTCAAGCTGAACGAGGGCGGCGAGCAGGTCGTCCACTTCGACCGCGCCTTAATCGGTACTGGCGCCCGACCGGCAGTACCGCCGATCCCGGGTCTTGCCGACACCCCCTACCTGACCTCTACCAGTGCGCTGGCCCTGGACACCCTTCCCGAGCGGCTGATTGTGATCGGCGCCTCGGTGGTGGCCCTGGAACTGGCCCAGGCCTTCGCCCGGCTGGGCAGCCGGGTCACGGTGCTGGCCCGCAGCCGCCTGCTCTCCCAGGAAGACCCGGCGGTAGGGGATGCGGTGGAGGCGGCGTTTCGCCGCGAGAGCATCGAGGTCCTCAAGCAGACCCAGGCGAGCCGCGTGGACTACACCGACAATGAATTCATTGTCGACACCAACGCCGGCACCTTGCGGGCGGATCAACTGCTGGTGGCCACCGGACGGACACCCAATACCGAGGCCCTGAACCTGGCGAGCCTCGGCGTGGAAACCGCACGTGGGGCGATTCTGGTCGATGAGCATCTGCACACCACGGTGCCGGGGCTCTATGCCGCCGGTGACTGCACCGATCAGCCGGAGTTCGTCTATGTCGCCGCCGCCGGGGGCA
The DNA here is from genome assembly GCF_900108215.1 of Billgrantia desiderata. NCBI lineage: Bacteria > Pseudomonadati > Pseudomonadota > Gammaproteobacteria > Oceanospirillales > Halomonadaceae > Billgrantia > Billgrantia desiderata. Next base: position 45,204 of record NZ_FNVC01000033.1, read on the forward strand.
GCCGGGCTGCCGTCAACATGACCGGGGGCGAAGCCACCCTGGACCTGAGCGCCATGCCGGCGGTGATCTTCACCGACCCCCAGGTGGCCACCGTCGGCCTGACGGAAGCCGAGGCCATCGAGCAAGGCTTCAGCGTCGATACCCGCGAGCTGGACCTGGAAAACGTGCCGCGTGCGCTGGTGAATTTCGACACCGGTGGTTTCATCAAGCTGGTGGCCGAACGCGACTCGGGCCGGTTGCTGGGGGTGCAGGCGGTGGCGGGGGAAGCCGGTGAGCTGATCCAGACGGCGGTGATGGCGCTACGCGCACGCATGACCGTACACGACATCGCCAATGAGCTATTTCCCTACCTGACCATGGTGGAAGGGCTCAAGCTCTGTGCCCAGACTTTCACCAAGGATGTGACGCAGTTGTCCTGCTGTGCCGGGTGAACGATATGAGCGCGACCGTGGTGCCACTGGGCGGCGGCACCACGGGTTTTGGGCATGGACACCACAGGGAGCTCTGTCACGATGAACACGATACTACCCGATTGCGGGATGATGGGGGCGATGGGCTGGATAATGCCAGTGATCGGAATTGCCCTACTATTGCTGCTGGTCCTGGGCATCGCCTGTTTGGTGAAGTATCTGCTCTCTAGCAAGTGAGCGTACTGAGCGAGCCATCAACCAGCTAATCCGTTGTGGGTTGAGTTTGTCGGCCACCTTTCTCTCTCGCATACCAACCAGATAATCCGGATACCCGTATTGAAAAGGTGATTATAGACCCAAGTTTTCCCGAAGAATCTGATCGCGCAGGACGCCATTCGATTTTTCCGATAAAGCCAGCTTCCGCTCAACAGCGAGAATGCGAGCGGCCAGCTCAGCCTTTGTCAGGCGCATCAAATAATGCATACGTCGCCGCTCCGCATCGGTGGGTCTTTCCACATCGCTGTTCAGTAGGCGTCCAATGGTACGCCGCCTTCGAACGGGTTGAGCAGCTTCCTCGTATAATTGGCAGCATTCAGGATTTCGAAGAATGGTGGATTCGGAAATCCCCATTCCCGTATCGGAGAGTTCACGCGACATTCTCGCAATCCGTCCCAGCGTCACAGGACTGCCGGTCTCCTGTAGCCGGCTGATTGCTTGACGCACGATCGCCACGCTTCGATTGCGACGTTGCTGATGACTGCGTTTCAAACCGGCCATTGCAGCCTCGGAACGTGCCTTACTGGATTGTCGCGTCATCCCTCCTTCCTCCCGATGGTCAGTATGACGGGGTCTGCTGCCGCCTGATCAGCTCGCTCAAGAAGTTCCATCTCGGCCAGCACATCATTGCAGCTCGCCATGGCTTCCTTTGCCTTGCGCTCTTCAGCGGGCAGATTCTGTGCTTCCGCCATTTCCGCCATCTGCGCACAGGCCTGCCGGTAGATGATGACTTGGTCACGCTTGCGCCAGTCGGGCGCATTCCCGGCACAGCCGATGCAGGCGAACTTGATGGGACACTGACTGGCCACTGTGCAACGTCCACCGATAACCGGGATCAGTGCACCCACCTGCTCCTGCGCGGCTTCGACCTGCCGCCGGATTTGCGCTGGGGATCGTATGTGGGTACGGGACAGGTCCACACGGCTTTCAAAGATCTTCCGTTGCAGCTCCACCAGCCTGGCCGGCGTCGGCTGGGAATAGTATTCGGTCACTCGTATATCTCGCTGCTTCATGAGGAGTGCGATCACATCCACAGGCGTGTTCAACGCCCGCATCTCCGTGGCAAAGCCGTGACGCAGCAGGTGGGAAGTGACCCGCACGGCCTCACCGTCAGGCGTTTGCAGCGAGATACCGTGCAGCATGATGGACATCGTCGCATTGATGTCCTTATGGCTGAAATGTCTTCCGGCGTGCTGCCATAAGTAGGGCGCCGGTCGAAGTTTATGCCGCAAATTCCTAGTAGCAGGGATGGTCTCCAGGCTCTGCTCCCGCTCTCGCTGGAACTTCCACCAAGCGTGTAGCGCTCTCATGCAGCGCTCGTCAATATAGTAGGGCTCTTCTGCCCGGCGTCCCTTGGGAATTGCGCGAAAGGCGATCGCTTCACGGCCCTTGGCGAGCAGCACTCGTGATAGATGCTCCTGACTCAACCTGATTTGCAGGAACTCGTTCATGCGAGCCCCGGTCTTGGTCATGATCTGAATGGCCGCATGCCCGACGAGAGCGCCAAGCTTGAGCGCATCAAGTGGAATAAAGAGCATGCCAATATCTCGCGAGATACGTTCCAACCAGTTATTGGTTGATGCTCCCCAAGTCGATTGTGGAGGGAGCTGAAATGAGCTTCTCGAGTAGCCATTTCGCGTCAGAAAATCAGGATCGACAACCTGAGAGCGCAGCACATTCGCCTGCAGCAGTTCGATGAACCAATAGGGCTCTACAGCATCAGCGTCATCACGGGCATGGCCGCCCTCATAGCTCAGGAAGTAACCTGCCTGGTCGCATACCGCCGCACGCATGCGCTGACGCTGATCCTGATGATAGTAGAAGTCTTCTGCCACGGGCTCATGCACAGAACGCAATGTCGCTGCGTCCCAGAGCCTGAAATGCTGCTGTGTCGGTCGAGTGCGGCCTGAGGCCGATACCGTCTCATCGGTGATCGAGAATGATATCGGCAGGGCCTCTCCCTTCCGTTCATGATGGGCAATGGCATCTCGGAAGGCTGTGTACAGTCGCTCGACCTGAATGCATCGACGCTCGGCTATATCACGGAGCAGATAGAAGCGATCATGTACAACGGCGGTAGCGGCCTTACGGCGCATCCTCTGCTCGGCTCTTACTTCTCTATGAATAGTGGAGCGGTGCCAGAAGTGGTCATCCTTCAGAGCAATGAGTTTCCAAGGCGCTACGGCCCGGCGCTGCTCGGGTGTCAACTTGAGTAGGTAATCCTCTTGTTTGCGCAGCAAGCGGAAATAGGTCTGCAGAAATCGGCCGCGCTTGGGCGTACCCTCTTCCGGCAATACCTCACCATCATGGTATCTTTGATAGAACGCCTCGGGGTCCAGCTCATCGATATCTGCAAGTTCCAACCGTTTTAGATAGCGCGACATGCTGGCAAAGAAGGTGATGTCGTTACGTCGGTTGCCATCGGCGAAGGTCATGACGAAGAATGCCACATCCCGTAGTTTCGGTTGCGAAATGGAGTGGATCATTCGGCGCTGGGACTCATTGAAGGGCCGCCCCATGGTCGGTGATTCCAGAAAGGTCAGCGGCAGGTGGTGGAGTGCCGGTGTTACTCTGTCAAGCACCATCTCCAGAGTGATCTCCTTCCATACCCGCAATGGCCTGGCCTGATGCCCCGTCTCTTCTTCCCAACGCCGGATTTCTTGTTTAATGTGACGATCATTGTGCTCGGAAATCCGCAGTACCTCGCTGTAGGCTACCGTATGTCCCTCGCGGTGTAGGTGCTCAATGGTCAGACGTGTGAGCCGCGTGAGCACTTCACGTGAACGCCGCGTATTGGGAAGCGAATAGCGAAAGGTATTGAAGTCCCGACGCCAGCCCTCATAGGCCTCACGACTGTCGACCGGGGTGCTCAGGAGTTCATCGGCCAATGCTGCCACGTAATGGCGCGAATACCCCGACACGGTGGCTACGCTGTACCCGAGGCACCGGCTGATATCGGCCAGCTTGAAGGGAGTGCCGAGCCGGCGACGACGGTCCAGTTCCGCCGTGATCGATTCGTTTCGCTGGTTCAGCGCATGATTTTCGCCCACGAGGACGGTGGTACCGTAGGTGTCGAGAGATTTCCAGGCAACCGTGCGCGCTACCTGATGACCGGTCTCCTGCTCCCAGAGAACCAACTCCTCATTGAGGATCCGTCTTCGCCCTCCCGTAATGGCTTCAACTGCGTTCACCGTCATCAACGTGTTCTCGCGATGCAGTTGTTCGATGACCAGCCGCACAAAGCGTCGGAACAGCACCGGACCACTTGTTGTGCGCGTAATAAAGGGGCGAAAGGTGCGGTAGTCACGTACCCAGCGTTCATGAGCCTCTCGGTTCTCGACCACCGTCTGCAGCAACTCCGCTGCCAGGTCACGAACATAACGCTGGGTAACGCCACTGATCGTCTTGCGATCGTAGCCGGTAACCGCCATCACCTCCCGATTCACGAAGGCCTCACCCCGCTCGCGTCGACGATCAAGCTCGGCACGTATCGTAAGCCGCCGATGCTCCGGATTGGCGCGGTGTTGCCGGGCCGGCGGCGTCATGGTTTCAGCATCTCATCTAACATTCGCTGGCTCTCGGTAAGTGACTCGGGGGGAGAAGCCGGCTGGGAACGGCGAGCGCGATCATGCCGGTGCTCACGTTCGATGCGAGCATGAATGCGATGAGCCAGCTCCGGCAGATTATGTCGGCAGATAGCTTGGTCATAGATTGGCAGCATGTCGCTTTTCCAGGCCATGAGTTCACGTAGGGCACCACGCAGGCTCAGCAGTTCCTCAGCGGATCGGGCACGCTGGTGGATGTCGTTGAGCGCCTGTGTCACGAACCAGTGGCGGACCTGATGGCAACGCACTTGTAGGCCGGCGGCGTTGAGAGCCGGTGCCCAATAGTCGCGGCGGAAGTGGTCCGGGTTCATTGATGTGCCACGTCGAGTCAGGAACAGCGGAAGGTGATGAAGAGCTTCCACAGGCAGTGTAGTGAGTTCCGCCAGCCCATACCCTCGGGGATCTAGCCGAGCACGCTGCTCGTCCACATAGTGTCGCAGGACCTTGGCCGTGCGGTCGGTAATGAACAGCCTTTTCACTCGGCGTCCATGACTTCCCTTGCTGATCGACAACATCTCTCGCATAAAACCACTCTGCACCCAGTCCGCCACGCTGAGTTGACAAGCCTCGTGCACACGGCAGCCGGTATCAAAAAGGATACGTACCAGGCCGGTTTCGCGTAGTGTCCACCCCCACTGCTCACCAGCTGACATGACCCTGTTCATCAGGGCCGGTTCATCCAGGATCTCGGGTAACCATTGATTCCCCTTCAGCCGGAAGTAACTGGCGGAAAGGCGCATCTCTCGAACGCCGTCTACGCCACTGTCAGCCGGCATGGGCATTCGACCATGGGCATCGACAAACACCTGGAGTTGCCGGCGGCGCTCCTCCTCGATGTATCGGCGGGCACCGTCGGCATCCATCGGATTGCCATGGTGATAGCGACCGTGCTCATGCAGTACCGTGTAGAACGATCTCAGCGCCGCCAGGAGCCGTTCCAGGCGCCGGCCAGTCTGCCAAGTCGGTTCGATCCGACGGGTTTCGAATCCGCAGCGATCTCGACCCAACGCCACGATGCACTTCATTTCCGAAGCGAGGAAGAAAGCCAACAGTGCCCGCACCTGAGTAGGTGGACCAAGCAACTGCCAACCCTGTCGAAGCACGACGGGATGATCTGCCGCCCAGGAAGCAAAGGAGACCACTTCCCTCGTGTAGGCTCTTGCCGTCAGCGATGCATGATGACGCACGGACAGGCAGGCATAGAGGGTCAGCTCCGGGTGCGGTAACCCATCGCGATCCACCACATGAAAGGGATAGCAACCTTCGGCATGCAGGACTCGATAAACCGGCATAAACGGTTACCTCCCCAGAGCCAAGAATACTGTTGCTACCTGCACATGTCCGATGACTGTACTACAGTAGCTTTGATGAGAAAGAGTCCACTCTGGAGTATAGAGCCAAGCTGGCGAACCG
>NZ_FNVC01000034.1:0-43610 GCF_900108215.1 Billgrantia desiderata
CCGATACCGGTCTGCACGGTGCGCTCCGGCAGGTAGCCGTTGCGGACGACGGCTCGACGGCCGTCTTCCAGCGTCTTGTCGGCATATAGCTCCAAGAACGTACTCAACTCCGCCTCCACGGCCTTGGCGATCAGGTCTCGGGCCCCTTTGCGCAGCAACTCATGCAACGGATCAGTAGCGCCGGCGTCTGGCTGCGTCACGGCTTGGAGAGTAGAATTGCTCATGGCGTATCCATCCTATGCTGGTTGTGATCTGGCGTGATCAATCAGCAGGATACGTCACCCTCTCGACTTCCCTCCATACACAAGACTTGAGCTTAACTCCGGCCGGCTTGCTCGACCTCCACCACGGGGCGGCGCGCTCGGGAATGGTGAAGCGCTTGTCGGGGAAGAGGTAATGGAAGGGATAGGCGACCAGCTTGGTCACGTTGGCCAACAGTTTCACGACTCTGGCGAAGGCCAGCACACCGATGTTTTTCAACCCAGCTTCCCCATTCAAGAAGACCACTGCTACGACCCGCCCAAGGCCGCGCGGTTCCAAAGCAGGGCGATAATCTAGCACGCCGGCCTGCACTACAGCGAAAAAATAAAGGGCGCCACGCGGGGCGCCCTATGTTGCGTATTCAAGCTCTTCTTGCCCGCCTGTGCTCGATCACCTTATCGAGAAAAAGATGTAACTCTTTCTCGAGCTCGCTCCAATCCAGGCGGTTGACGTCATCGACCTCTCCCGGCAGCCCCATCAGGTTCGCGGAGTATGGGTGGACGCTGTGCCAAGCCGAGACTTCACCCGGACCATAGGGAAACAGCACGAACGAGGGAATGCCCAGCCCATCGGCAATATGCACAGTGGCAGTGCTTGAAGAGAGCTGGGCCGCGGCCGACGCCAGCAAGGCCACGTTGTCGTAGATGGACTGGGTGTCCGGATAAAGGAAGCAGCGCTGCGCATTCCAGCCGGCAGTGATCGCCTGAACCGCTCTTTCGCAACCAGGCGCCGTCAGCAAGCAGATGTCATGATCGACGGCCATACGCTCGACGCGTTCGATCAGTGCCAGCGTAGTCTCCACGCTGAAGGTCTTGGCCCCGCCCTTGCTAAAAGGATTGATCGCCACGTAAGGGCGCGTGCGCTGCTGCAGAAAGGCGGCTACCCGCTGCTCCGAGCCGGAATCGCGAGGTACGGTATAGTGTTTCTCGGGTGTGGCGATACCGCAGCGCTTCAGCAGCTCACAGTAGCGCTCCTCCATGTGCAACCCCCGCGTGGCCTGGCCCAGCTTGATATCCACCAGGCCAACGGAGTCATCCAGGCTGGCGACATGGCGCGCCTTGACGGAGCCCAGCAGGCATATGTCGCGCGCCTTGGCCAACTCGCTGAAGTGCACGAGCAGGTCGACTTCACCCAGCGAAGCTGCCAAACGGCGGATCTTACCCCCTGAAGGGCGCTTGGGAATGGCATGCACACGGTCGACCCCCAACTGCTCGGTGAACAGCGGAGCCATCTCAGGTGTGGCGATCACCTCGACCGATATCCCTTTGCCTAGCTTGCGCAACTCGGGCACGACCAGGGAGAAAATGATGGAATCGCCCCATTTGGCGTCCCAACGCAGAAAAACGACCCGCTTCAGGTCCGATACACGCTCAACCTCAGGCCTGCAACGATCGTAACGCCAACGAGAGAGTGCGATACGCCAGTCGTCCCGTTTCGCCCTGAAAGCATGCAAATACTTTTTCATTCCCGTTCCTGTCACAAGCCGGCTACACCGCTGGTATAGTAAGCGGCATTCCGCTAGGCTGGCCAATTTTGCAGGATTGAGGGTAGCACACCATGTCGTCACTTCCTCCCGTTACCGTCATCTCCCTACCCGGCTCACCACGCAGAGCGCGTGTTCAGGCCGCCTTCGACGAAATAGGGCTGCCCTTCGAATTTCACGATGCGGTTAACGGGGCAGAATTGAATGACGAAACCCTGGCCAGTGTGGACCAGGCCTACGCCGAGAACGAATGGGGGCACGGTCTCAACAAAGGGGAGATAGGCTGCGCTATCAGCCATATTCAACTCTACGAGCGCATGGTGGAACAGGGCCTGGAAGAAGCCATCATCCTCGAGGACGACGCCCAGCCCGTTGAAGGGTTTCGCGAAACCCTGCTCACCCTGCTGGCCAGGTTACCTACTCGAGCCGAACTTGTCTTCCTGTATCACGGCAAGGCCAAGGGGTGGCCAATCAAGCGGCAGTTAGCCAATGGGCATAAACTAGTGCGCTATCGTTACCCCAGTGCCAAGTCCAAGCGATGCATCATAGGTGCATGCGGCTACTGGATCTCGCAAAGCGGCGCCCAACGGCTGGTCGAGATGGCCTACCCCATACGCATGCCGGCCGACTACTTGACCGGATTCATACAACGCAGCCGCCTCAAGGCTTACGGCGTCGAACCAAACCTGTTGACCGAGGCCGGCTTCCCCTCGGAGATCGACGCAATAGAGAAGCGCAACTACGGCGCCCACCTCAGTTAGGCGGTTAGCGTCAGCCGGAGAGCGCAGGGCTGTTTCGTAACAAGCTCCGCGCTCAAAGCCCATAGCCCATAGCCCATAGCCCATAGCCAAAGCTACCTTGGCTAGGTTTACACGCCTATATTGGCTTGTTTCTGCTCCGCATGCCGAAAAAGCGCCCAAATGACAGGCAACAGGAAGGCATACACCATGACGCCGCTGTTGTGGGCCAGGAATACCTGAGAAAGCCCAAAGTCGAAATAGGCGACCGGCAGCAACACACCGGCAACGGCAAAGGAGCGCAGCTCGAGGTCGGGCGCCTTCAGTTGGCGAGCAAACAGGCGCATCGGCACCAGGTACAGGGCCAGCACCGCCAACAGACCGATGATGCCACGCTTGGCCGCGGCATCGAGAAACTCATTGTGGGCATGGCCGAAGTTGGAAACGTGTGGATGCACCAGGCCTTCCTCAACCAGCTCATCCTGGCGTGCGATATAGCCATTGTGGCCCCATCCCTGAAGCGGTCGCTCCAGGAACATATGAACGGCCCCCTTCCACATCTCGAACCGAGCGCCAATCGATGTCGTCTGTCCTGCTTGGGCAGCATAGCTGGTGACATCGAGAACGGCTCGCTCCACGCGATATTGTACTCCTGTTTGAGGTATGGCATAGGCCAACGAACCAAGTACGAAAACGGCTAGAAGCGCCAAGCCTTTCCATTTGGTGGAAAGCACCTCCCCATAGCCCTTGTACAGCACCCAGAACACCACAGGTAGCCCTACCCAGCCACCTCGGGTACCGGAAAGCAACGAGCCCAACACACCACCTACGCAGCCGAAGGTCAACAACAGCAGCCAACGGCCGCGGTGCGGCTGACGAAATGCCCATCCCATACCCGCCAGACACAGAATACCGGTCAACATACTGATGTTGCCGTACTGAATCACGTAGGTGTAGCCAGTGGCACGATCGACGTCCAACGCCATCTTTTGCCAGATAGACCAACCGCCAGTCAGGATGCCACCTACGGCCAACCCAGCCCACAAAGCGCTCGCTCGCGGTGGATAGGCCAATACCAGCATCAACACCGGCACGGCCAGCAGAAAGCGAATGGGCTTGTCCATTCCGCGTGTACCCTGGCCGTCCCACCAAGCCTCGGCGATCCAAACCACGGCAATGGCAACCAGTACGGCGACGATCCACCAATCGCGCCGCTCAAGCGCCGGCCCCTTTGGTAAAAACAACAAGGCGGTACTGCCCAACAGGAGCATGACCGCACCCAGCGAGTAGCCACTAGGCACTACCAACGCAATAGCCATGAGAAGAAAAGCCGCTGTGCTCGTGTAATGGCGCATATTCACGGCTGCGGGATTGGCTACTGTCACATTCACTAGGCACACCTGTCATCAATTTGCGGAATGGCCGGCATGATGCCCATCGACCAGCGTCAAAGCAAGGGTGGCGGCCCTCAGTAAGCATTCGAGCCTGAGAATCCCTTGAAGATCGTCAAGAAAATGATTTTCAAATCCAAACCTAGCGACCAATTGTCGATGTACCACAGGTCGTGCTCGACACGCTGCTCCATCTTTTCAAGAGTGTCCGTCTCGCCGCGCAACCCATTCACCTGCGCCCAGCCGGTGATGCCCGGCTTCACCTTGTGGCGCCTCATATAGGATTCCACCAGTTCTCGATAGTGATCGTTATGAGAGAGAGCATGCGGGCGGGGGCCTACGATCGACATGCGCCCCTGCAGCACGTTGTAGAATTGCGGCAGCTCATCCAGCGAAGTACGGCGCATGAAAGCGCCCACCTTGGTAACCCGCTTATCGTCTCGCTTGGCCTGGGTGACCTGCCCTTCGGGCTCATCGTGCATCTCCATCGAGCGAAACTTATACACCTTGAAGCGCTTGCCGTTGATACCCGTTCGATACTGCTTGAACAGTACAGGTCCCGGCGAGCTGAGCTTCACAATGACAGCCAGCACAAGACAGACCGGCAGTATCAACACCCCGATCAACGCCCCCAGCACGATGTCCTCGAGTCGCTTGATTACCGGCGCCAGGCCGGCCATGGGGCTAACACTGAGATCCAACGCATAGCGCCCCGCCACCTGGCTGGCGCGGTGGTTGAGCAAGCGCATGTCCTTGAGACCGGGCATTAGCCGTACATCCATCATCAACTGCTGGAGGGCACGAAAAATCCTCTGGGCCTCATGGCCCCTTTCCAAGGGTATGCAGATCCAAACCTCCCTGGCCCCGGAGCGCTCCACGCGACTCACCAGCGCTTCCAGCGCCTCCTCGTCCAGCGTATCCCGTAGACGGTGTACGCCCGCAATACTGAACCCTTCCGAGGCGTAACGGCGCATGTCTTTGCCTACATCCAGCACGTGGCCTTGCGGCCCCACCAGAAACACCCCCCGCCTCAAGCGCCCCTGACGATACAGCGCCTTGACTATCTGATATGCCAGCACACGCGCTGCCACCGAAAGCAAAAAAGATCCAAGCAACGTGAAACCCACCCACAGCCGCGAATAGCGATCGGCCACATGGGCGAGAAACAGAAACGACATGACGACCAGCGCAACCCCCAACCACACCACCAGCAGGTGCATCAAAACCTGTGGGAAGCTGAAGCTCCGCCAGTGCTGGTACGCTCCATTCATGGAACAGGCCAAGGTGACCAACGCAGCAATGGCCAGTAGGGCAATGCCGTACTGCATATCGAGCTGCCAAATGCCGAAACGCAGCCGATGGACACCAAGCCCCACCAGTACGACCAAGAGAAAGTCAACCCACGGGCCAATCAGCGAGACCGGATCCCGCATTGCAATACCACTGTTCCTCATCTGGATGTCTCTTTTACCATCGTTCTTCGTTACCGCTTGAAACGATAACAGTACAGACTATATATATTGGTAATTAAATATCTCCAAAAAAGCCTACGCGGTTCACGCAACATACGATACATCCACTCCAGCCCAGCGTCTTGCATCCACTGCGGAGCACGAGAAGAATTTCCGGAAAGAAAGTCGAACAGCCCACCGCAAGTCTTTAGCCAAGTCACGCCATGCAATTTCTCACGCATACGCAAGCACCATAGCTCTTGCCGAGGGCGGCCAAGTCCAACAAAAACAACATCTGGAGAAAGCCTATTGATCTCATCGACAACTTCCGCTTCTTCTTGTGAGCCATCTTGAAAATAGCCATGGTGATAGCCAACTATCTGGATACCAGGATAAAGACTTCGCACACGCTCTACTGCAAGCATCAGCACATCACTATTCGCTCCAAGTAGGTAAAGCGTCAAGGAATGTGAAACGCAGGCCTGGGCTACATCGTGAAAGAAATCGGTCGTTGCGATTCGCTCCGGAAAATGAGCCTCAGTGAATTTATTACCCGCTTTTACCACCGACATTCCATCAGCGTGCACGACGTCCGCCGAGTCGATGCACTCGCGGAACAACGAATCAGTGTGATATTTATGAACCCCCTCACCATTCATCGAAAAAACCAGTTTGGGGTGCGCACACTTGGACTCCACCTCTCTCAAGAAACGCGATATCAGCCCCTTCCGATCATATGCATCAACAGGGACGCCCCCGACAATGGCTCGTTGAACGAAATCTCTCTTTTGGCCTCGCGGCGTAACATCAACTCGCTGCATCGATATATCCCTGCACCATCTTGTCAATCGAAAAATCTTGGGAACGCTTTCGAGATATATCAGATAAGGCTGCGCTCCTCTCAGTGTCAATGCTTAATGTTTTCATAGCAGCAGTCCATTCAGCAGGTTGGTCGGGGGGCAACAACACCCCTGCATCGCCAACCACCTCTCTCATGGCCGGTATATCGCTACACAGTACTGGCTTGCCTGCGGCCATGGCCTCTACCACAGAAAAACCGAAAGCCTCATAACGAGATGGGAACAAAAAAGCATCCCCCCAATGCAAAAACGCATTGATTCTTGAGGGTGGAATCTCGCCAATTAGCTTTACCCGGTCTTCCAAACCCTTCAACTTTATGTAGCACTCATACTCATGCCTCAGCTCACCATCCCCAGCAACAACCAAGATGGCATCATCCACATCAGCAATTGCATCAAATATGACTTTCTGATTTTTCTGTGGATGCAACCTACCGGAAGTGATAAATTTAAACTTTCCTTTATGCCGGTTTGACTGCTCAATTTTGAAAGGCATAGGATCAGGTTCAGCGTATGCCTTCACATCCACCCCATTCCGGATCATCACCAAGCGCTTCTTATACCTGGCAGGATATCGATCAAAGGAATGTAACACTGTATTAGAAACGCAGATGCCAATATGATAAAAACCAAGGACGCCTAAAATTTTATCAACACGTCGACAAAGTGATGGATAGCTGTAAACAGGATTTCGGTGAGACACAACGATACGCGGCACCAAAGCCATACGCCCAATAGCCCCGGCGATGACGTTGGCATAATGAGTATAGGCTATAATTGCGTTCGGCTTTTCGCGGCGCAAATAAGAAAACAAGCGGAGAAAAATTTTTATATAGTCCAGAACACCGGAAGGTGACCGACTCAGCAAAGACACAACACCTGAGCAATTATCGTATACACCCCGCTTACGGTACAAAAAACAGACGGAAGCGTCCACTCCTTGTCTCCTCATGGCTTGAGCGTTACGTATGGCTGCTCCTTGCGCCCCTCCTGCTTCCATCTGTGTAACCACATGAATGATTTTCAAATATCCTCCGCTAACCTGAAAAATTTAGCGCATCCTATCGTACCGCCAAGCCACCAGCAGCATATGACTTATCAAAACAACATATAACAACCCTGAAACAAGACTAAACGCCGCCACTGCAGCGACATCGGAATCGAGTAAAGTCGCCGCGATAAACATGGCCAGCGTTTTCGCCGCCACAGAAACGACAGTATAAACAAGAAAAAATTTGTTTTGTTGAAGGACCGAAACCAACACAACAGCAGGCACCTTGGCAAAATCGAAAAGCGCCCATACAGCAAGCCACCCGGCATAGAGCCCAGCTGCTTGCCATTCTGAACCAAACACAAAACCGAACAGCCATTCCCCATATAGTACTACTATAGCCAACGGCGGCATGGCTAACACCAACATTCCCAATGTCAGCTTTAGAGAGATCGAAAACAACGGCGACTTTTCATTATCAAGCACACTTATTCTCTGGAACAACACTTTCCTTAGCGATTGAGCGACAAGCATCGCAGGTAGTACCATCACTCGATTAGCCAGCCAGAAAAAACCAACGTATGCCGCTCCAAAATACCCGCCCAGCAGTAAAATTGGCACATTTTGTGACAATGAATTTATAAAGTCCTGAGGCGCCCTGTATTTTGGAAAGTCAGCGTATCGTTTCACCAAGGCCATATTACGGCGTATTCCTTTAGCGCCACCAATCACATTTGTCAAGCGCTCTCTGGCAGGATACGCCATGCAAATTACCTTGCTCATGTGATTAAGCACGCCACCAATGACAAGCCCCCAGGCTCCCAGCTTCAATAGCCCGGCAATTATCATGAATAGACTCGAAACTATTGCGCCGACAACGCCTGCTGCAGAGACCATCTTGAAAGCTTTATCGCGGGCCAGCCAATGATCAAATGTATTTGACAGCCCGATCATCAATACACTCACAGGAAGCAGCACAAGATACGCTTCCAGGCCAGGTGTATCAAAAAAACCGGAAAGCCAGCCACTAGCTGGTAGAAAGGCAACCAATACCAGGGAGAATGCGACCGCACAAAATAGTGAAACGAAAAAAACACGGTTAGCCAAGTAGTCTTTCGGCGGCAACATGATTGCAAGGTCATACCTTCCATTGCTAACCGTGCCTAGAATCGTCGAGAGTGAAAGAAAAATGCCCATTATGCCGAAGGCTTCGGCACTGAAAAGCCGGGTCAGGACAGGACTGACGGCAACGACAATCACCTGTGCCAGCGCCGTACCTGTCAGCAGGATGAAAAAATTGCGCGCCAGTTCATTCCGCTTTATCCGCCTCAGCATCAATCTGGACCGCCTTGTACTCTTCGTGGATGAGCAGGCTCAGCCCCTGGGGCCACGCGATACGAACCAGCCATCACCAACAACACCACCTGCATATAGGCGTAAAAGGTTGCCATCATCTCATGATGAATGGCGGCCTCGGTCAGGTTATACAAGGCGAAGCCCGCCGTGAAAACCAAGGCTGCCTGCGCCCAGGTATTGTCAGGATCCTGCCGATACAGGCGCCAATGGTATACCCCTGGCACTACCAGGTAGCCGATCAACGCCAGCAGCCCCAATATCCCCCCCGTGGCCGCCACTTCGAAGTACTGGCTATGGGCATGGCCACGACTGACGCCAAGCACCCATTCCGTTATCACTCCCTGCTCCATCAACTCTGCATTCAACGCTTCACGCTCTGCGTAGCCAAGCCCGATCAACGGCCGGGCCATGAAAGCATGGGAAGCTGCCGTCCACAGCTGTAGCCGGCCACCACTCGACACCGCAGCGCCAATATTGCCATCCCTCAGGTTGGTCACTTCCGCCACGGTATAGTCAACACGGCTCTGCACGTTTGGAAGCGTAGCGTAGCTCCCCAATGCCAGTAGCAGCATGCCGGTGATGCCCGCTGCGATTGTCTTCCCGCCGATCTTGTCACGGTTCAAGAGCAACAATAAAAGCAGCAGGATCGGCATCGCCAAAATCCCCCCCCTGGCAAGGGAGAGCACGCAAGTCACGGCTCCGGCCACGGCGGCTGCCAGCAGCCATCCCTTGCGTTCGCTTCCCCGAATCAGGCTGGCCGCCAAAAAAGCCATGGCACAGCTGAGGTAGCTCAGATTGATGCTGAAGAGAAATCCCTCGGCGCGGTAGGAGCCCATTACTTGAGTTTGGTAAAGCGCGACCCCCAAGGTAGCCAAGCAGCCCAACACCACGCCGGCTTCCATGTAGCGCCTGAACGAAGGCAAGTCGCCGGGTATCAGCAAGTGGCGCAGCATCAGGTAGATGGGCACCAAGGCAGCCATGTGCGCGCCTGGCGCCAGGTAGCGCGACTGCTGATCGATCCAGAAATAGATGGGCAGTCGCGAAAGCAGAAACAGCAACAGCAGTGCAACCACTACCCAATCGAACTGAGTGATCGACAGCGTATGGCGGTTGGCCACCAAATAGCCGATCGAATAAAGCAGCAGCACCGCAACCACGGCATGGCTACGAATCGGCGTGGCAATGAGTAACGCCAGCACCAGAAATAGCGCCCACTGGTTGATCAAGATCGCTCGCTTTCTTGTGAACACTTCTCTTAGTCTCCCATCCCCGCTTTCAAGCGAGCCATTAACGCAGCGAGCGCCCGCAGGCGCTCGCAGAAATCCTACCACACCAGACCCGATGCGCACGGCCAGCATGCCATGCCGCACCCTACTGCACTTCAACCTAACGCGCCCCAAAACCGGTAAACAGGATACGCACCGTCTTGAGGGTGATCAGCACGTCCAGCCACAGCGATACGTGCTTGATGTAGTAAAAATCGTACTGCAGCTTCTTGGTCATGCCCTGGACCTCTGCTGCGTAGCCCTGCTCCACCTGGGCCCAGCCGGTAATGCCAGGGCGTACCACGTGGCGGTAGCTGAAGAACGGCACGTCCTCTTCGTACCACTCGGAGAGCGAAGCCGACTCCGGGCGCGGGCCAATGAAGCTCATCTCCCCCTTCAGGATATTGAAGATCTGCGGCAGCTCATCGATGCGGTACTTGCGGATCACCTTGCCCACCCGGGTGATGCGCGGGTCATCCTCGGAGATGGTGAAATCCTCTCCGCTCATGTCGTGATACATGCTACGAAATTTGAACATCAGGAAGGGCCGGGCACGATAGCCCACCCGCGGCTGCATGAAAAACACCGGCCCGGGGCTGTCCAGCTTGATGATCACCGCCGTCACCAGCATGATCGGCAACAGCACCGGCAGCAGCAGCAGCGCCCCCACGGTATCGACCAAGCGCTTGAAGCGCAGATACATGAGTGAAGGAAGCAAGCTTCCGAACTCATTCTCGGAGAGGCTGTCGATCTGTACCCTGCCTGAGAGCGACTCATGGATCTGACGAATGTGGTAAACCGGTATATGGCACAAGGTGCAGGTGGCCAGGAATTTCTCCCATTCCGGCGGCAGATCCTCGGCGCGTAAGTCAGCCACTACGCCATCGAAGCGAATGCCGTGCAGATCGGGTTCCTCCAGCATGCGCAGGTCGATACGCTCGGTGCCCAACAAACGCTTGGTGTTACCGAACGGCACCAAGGCCAGCTTGAGCTTGCGGTAGCGTCGGCCGATGAAATAGCCCAGGTAGAACCATACCAGGCTTGTTAGGTAGCCACCGAACAGCACCTGCCTGGTATATCCTTCCCGGGTGAAAAACAGCAAGGCAACGGCTATCAGAAATGCGACGGAAACCGTAGGCAGGATATAGGCTGCCAGTTGGGTACCGGGGTAGGTCCCCAAACGGCGCAGCGTCAGGGCGGAAGCCATGAACGCTAACCCAACAGCGATGATGGTGTTGCTCCGAACATCCGGGAGATAGAGCCAGAATTCCCATCCCCAACGCTCCAGCGACGGCAACAGGATGACCAAAGGCAACCCCAGCAGCACGTGAATGCCCAGCCCCAGCAACAACACCTCATACCAGCGGGAGTGCCGGCGCTCGTACTTACGTTGCATAGTTCATCGCTGCCATAGGATCCTACTCATCGTATGCACGTCGTCGCCAAGCTTCACGCTCTCGACAAGGCGCCATATCCTCTCATACTCGAGCTACGGAAACGACGGCAAAAATCACTTGCGAAGCGCACTGATGGTATGGTGCATCAGGAACCACCCGGAGCGCAGGGGGTCGAGCCCCTCTTGATCCCGGTAGATTCGGTAGACATCACGCATCTTGGCTAATTTGTTGGCTGAGAGACTCTCCCCTCCTGTATGGTAGACAGCATGTAAACCGGGGTATTTGCGAGCCGGCCCACCCAGCCGGGTGAGAATTAGCCATAGCCCCCAATCCTGACCTCGCCTCACGTCGGGCATGTATACCTTCCCTAGCGCCTCCTGGTCGTAGGCACTCGTCAGGCAGCCAATAGGACAGCCATGCAGCAAATCCCGGTAGCTGACCAGCTCGGGCGCCATGAAGGTACCCAGCGGTGCTCCCGATACCCGCTCGCGTCGTTCGTAATCACCATAGCTGAACGTCACTCCTTCTCTTTGCATAAAACCGATCTGAGCCCCAAGTTTACCGGGCAACCACAGATCATCACTATCAAGGAAGGCGATATACCTCCCTTCAGCTGCCTCAATGCCAAGGTTACGTGCTTGAGCCACGCCAGAACGTTTTTGCTTGATATAGATTAGGTGCGTGTGCCTGATTTGCAATTCTTCAACAATTTCTCGAGTATCATCGTCCGAGCCATCGTCAACAATAATATGACTTAGCACAAGGTCCTTCTGCTTAGAGACCGACTCAATTGCAGCTCGCAAGCTTTGGCTGGAATTGAAAGAAGGCGTTACGACACTGACATGCATATAAGCTTTCAAAGCTCCTATCAATGCATTAGCTCTTTCGGTGATTCCGAACCGACTAACGGATTTCTCAATATATCTCGCATGTAAGTAAAGGCCTTCTTATAATGTTCCTTCACAATGGCCGCTTCGAGCTTGTGGCAGCTGTCCACCATCCTCAAGCTTAGAATCAACTTCTCTCTATTCTGCTCTTTCAGACCCCGTCTCTCAATCAGCGAGTCACAACATTTTTCCAAGCGCGCAGACGTTGCATTCGACGGCATACCAATACCAATAGGCTCCAGCTTCCACCGCCCCCAACTCATAACTAGGTACCCCTCGTCGCTATCAACCACATTAGCACGACTCAAATCAGGATTGTAAATAAACAAAGGAAGCTGTGACAAAGCCTTTACAACCTTACCTCTATTTCTCATAAAGCTTTTGAACACCCTGCGTTCTTCAGCAGAATCCACTGCCAAAGAAACTCTTTCAATGAAATTTTGAGTCAACCTTCCAGGCAGCGTAGGATGCGAGGTCAAGTAGGAAGAAACAAGTTTTTTGGGCGGCGCAATACACCAGTAATCTGAAATAATATCCAAAGACATATTCTTCCACATAGAAGGAGACAATGCCGTTGCACTCCCATAGTCATAAATTCTACAAATGAAATCACCCTCGGTAAAAATGGCTCGGACTTCGGGAGCCTTTAACTCTTGACGACTAATATTCTCGAAAAGAAAATCTTCGTGTTCAAAAAGAGTAAGCATACCCTTGGGTATCACTTGATGTTGGTAATATGCCTCTGCGATCCCCTCACCAAATTCCTTATTTTTAACGGAAATCAAAAAAGACGAAATCTTGTTTACCGTTGGATCTTGCCAAGTTGACGAGACCTCTACCGACTGATTTTCTCCTAACTGCAAGTGGACTCCCAATTGTTCGACTGCAATTCGCTCTCTGACAGGCTTATCGAAAAGCACCCTCATGGTTTTTTTCGACTTATGCTCAGGTTTTACAAGTTGCTTGTGACGAAAAACAAGAGGATCTATTTGGAATTTCTTCTTCCACAACCCGACTCCCGTTCCGACAACACTCGAAAGCGCACTAAGAGTTTGCCTTAACAACAAAATAGCCAAGATAGAGAAGAGTAAATTTCCTCCCTGCCCGGAGACAAATGGATATAGGAGAACGAAAAAAGAAAGAAGGAAATTTATTGTTGAACATGTAGCCAAGTAACCTGAAAGATTATAAATCAAAACATGTTTCAAGCCCTTTGTTTCGTATGGGCTGCTCAACTTGAAGGCCGCATAAGCAATCACGTACTGCAGAGTAAAAGCTGCCAGCAAGGTATAAAGAAGGTTGAGGTTTATAAAGCTCAAGAGTGCCATCGCAACAATGACTACAAGAGTATCTGCAAGCACACCACCAAATTTTGCATAATAGCTACTCGCGTCACTCTGTGAGCGGCTCGATACGGCTATCTCATTGGCTCCTTGTAAAACCTGCAAGCTGCCCGTCTCTGACAGCCATCGTATCCACCTCTCCAGTAGAAGAGAAAGTATGTAAAAACCTACGGCACCAAATGCCAATATAATAATCCATTGACTTTTTTGATGCGGCTCGATAAAAAATCGAAAATATGCTGGTATTCCATCGGAAGCAGCAAGCAGTAAAACCTTTAATGGCAGGAAAGTAGTTAAGATTTGAACGAACCTTAACGTCGACGAAGAAAGAACTAGAAGAAAAGTCGTAAAAGGCCTTATCTTGAAAAAAACAGAGTTGATTTTTGCTATCCAGGCTATAGTCACAGCCGTTTGCGAAAATAGATTCATGATAAATAAAACCAGCCCTTAATCGTACCGGCTTAAATGAAGATGGTTAAAAAATCTTTCGAAAAGCTCATTCTACCATTTGGTCTAAGAAAGAATACATCCCCAACATGCTGATTTTTTGTGACTTTGAGCCCCTCCATTGTATAACTTTTAGAAAGCAATGGAGGTATGGAATTCTTTACAATAGAGGCAAAGACAAAACCATGCTTATGATCCATAATCGTCATAATTTTATTGAGAGTTTCAGGAGAAATATCATCCACCTCCTCTCCTAAAAGGGTATAGACAGGATGCGCCATAGCGGCATTGGCTCTCCTGAATCCTTTCTTTACCATACTCTCCAGGTCGGCTCGCTCTTCGTTTGATAATGCAGAAATCTTTCTCAGATCGCTTCTCTCCAGCTTTATCGTCTCCCGAAGAGGCATCAATTCTTTACATTGCTGATGAGGAACCAATTTTTTGTTGAGTTCAAGGGCCACCTCATTATAAGGCAGCGAGTCCATCAAAGCATCTACTTCAATCAACGAACCACTAAGACGGCTTTGCCTGACAAGCTCATCGAAAGGGGTATTCAGTGGGAAAGGCTTCTCTTGTGGCAGATCCGTTGTACTGTACCAATCTTCGAATTTAAACTTCCATCTCTCATCAAACCGATCAGAAATCCATACATTAGGTATTCCTAGAGACTCGGCAAAAATCAAGCCATGCAAACTTTGAGAAATCACTACCTCTGAATCAATCAAATCCCTAATTTCAGATAAATTATCTGTCAAGATATTAAAAACACAGACGTCATCCATTTTTCTGTATTTTTTAAATACAGGGTGATTAATTGACGCATGGTGGGGAATAATACAAGCACGGTACCGCCTGCTGCCACTAATTGGAGAAGAACAGATTTTATTCAATAAATAGCCAGGATCCCCAAGCGGGACATCAGGTACCTTATAGCCAAGATTCGTCAGCGCTTCTACCGTCTTCTTTCCTCTCAGCGCTCGGATCTTGCTTGCATCTATCGGGGGGATGGGCTTCTCAGCATTTATCATCCCACTTCCCCAGACATAAGAATGCATACTCGCGTCAAAAAAGATACTTCCTATACCTAAAACATGTGCCTGAGATTTATTGCAATAAACAGATGGAAGACCAGAAACTCTTTCAATGATGTATGGGTTAATAGCGTCCCCAAGATTACGAATTTTGTTATACATTCGATAAGGAATGACTTTCATTTCGCTCCCTCCGCCTCATCCATTGCCATTTTCACATAAAATCCGTGAAAGGCCGTATCGAGAGGGACTCTTTCCGCCTTTCTACTCCGCTTTTTAAAGAAACTTTCAGCCGTATCCGAACTCTTGTAGCACATCCTTACATAAGCATTCAGCGATTCGTCGAGTAGCAAGGGGTAACGCTCTTGAACGGTTGTATGTTTTCCAGACTGAAAAATATTAATAGTTTTATGAGAAAAAGCATTACGCTTTGCGTCATAAAAATTAATGAAAGCTAGGCCAAGAGCAATTTTTGGATAATAAACTTCTATTGCCGATGTCACCCTACCAAGTTCTTGATCAAATAAAACAGCATGTCCCTTAGGATAGGAAACCATATGGCCAGAAAAGACAGGAGACAAGTATTTATTTAAGCTACTCAAGTAATCAGAATGCAATGCATCATCGTCATCAAGTCTAACTGTTGCATACACTGTATCCCGCCCTTCTACAGCGCTCTTAATATAACCATTTATTTCCTTGTTCATATTTCCATCGGGACTCAAAAAAAGTGTATCTACCCAATTAAACTTTTCGGTCGCCTCTGAGAGTGATTCCTTTGCATCGTCCGGTAGCTCACTTGAAGTAATTACCATCAGCCTCACATCGATGTCGCTCTGCTTAGAAACTTGCGCAGCGATGCTAGGGAGCATGACGTTATTAAAAAAATAAAAGTGCTGGTCTAGACGATCCTTCGAAAAAAGCTTTCTCCTATACTCTTCAAAATCTGAGTCCTTGGCAATATTCCAAGCCTTTGACTTCAAGAGCACACTGTACCTTACAACAATAAATGCTATTTTTTTCAAAATAAATCCTTAACAATAAACCATGGAATAGATCGATAATCAATGGGTAAGTGATGTATCGCTAACTATCGCCTCCAGGGCCGCCCTAATCTCATTAGGACATCGAGCATCCGCCTCGACTCCCCATGGTATGAAAAATTCCGAAACCGAATTAAACCCTACGTCAGTTTTCATTATTTCGGCATCTTCTCGGGATACCGGCAGCCAAACTGCAGCTTTTCCAAAAGCTGATAACAAGTTCGCTTCAACAGCTTCTTTTTCGAGCTTTCCACTAGGAAAGCGGCTTCCATCGGTGTGCCCGGAACATGCCCAGACCTTTTGAGCTTCCCACCTAGGCCATCTATCAAGCAGTTTTCCGCATGCAATGACATCCGTCACAATAGAATGCTTGGCCTTTAAAGCATCTTCTGCAGCAATGATATCAATCTTACCCTGTGAAGATAGAACCTGATAGTTCGGGGCTACCTGCCTATGAAGAGACTTCTCGTACCGAGGCCAATGGAAAACAGCTACTCGATACTTACCCTCTTCCGCTATGGCACTGACCAAGGCTTGCTGCAGCTCTCCCACTCCCTTTTTCAGCGCCAAGTCACCTACAAATAGAAAGTCGTACTCTTTGGGTTCGGGATTCTTCATCAACAGATTGGGTGGCGCAGCAAAGCGTCTGAAGCTATCTGCAGGCAGTATCTTCAATTCTCCGTCTGCAGCATGCTGATGCCACCATTTCTGGGCTTCCCGGTAGACCCGGCGAGTACCATAGAAGATCGTCTTGACGTGTGTCGGCCCAGTTTGGGTCAGCGAGTCCTCCTGGCTAAGGGAGAAGGACAACGGCACCTCCTCATGCACTACCTTGATCGCTCGCTTGCCGTGAACCGCTTGAATCCGCCAGATGTATTCGGTGTCGGCCGCCGCCCTTACTCGATCCCAGGCACCCAATGTATCAACCAGTGAGCGTCGGAACATCAACGATGATTCATTCTGGCGCTGCAGATTCGGCCCAGGAATCACTCCCACGCGATTGATATAGAGGTCGCGCGATGCTCGGCACCACGAACTCATGCATGCCACTAGAGACTCATCTGCAAGCAGCGCCTTGACCTGAACCTCGATCTTTTGAGGATGCGACCAGTCATCGGCATCGTGCACAGTGATGAATTCTCCTGTCGCCTTTTCCAGGGCAGTCAGGCGAGCCCCATAGGCGCCCGTGTTTACCTCATGGCGGATCGGCACGATGCGTGGGTCCTGCTCGGCATAGGCCTGTAGCACGCTCCAAGTATCGTCAGGACTACAGTCGTCAACTGGGATGATTTCGATATTTCGCCAAGACTGCGCGAGAAGCCCACGGATCGCCTTTTCGATGGTAGCAGCCGAATTGTAGGCCGGCATCAGGACACTTACCTTGGGGCCATCGTGGGAAGTCACACCATCTCGGGCTCGTAGGTTATGGATCGCCAGAGGAGCGCTATCATCCAGTAGTGCCAGCTCAGCGAAACCATATCTGGCGAACATGCGGTTGATCCATGTAAGCCGCTCAGCATCGCTCGCCCCTGCCGCATGCAGTACGTTCGAATAAGCAAGGCAGTAGTCCGATGGCGCAACCTCATGCTTACGCATCGCATGCTCGAGACACCGGCGGGCCTCTTCGGCGCGGCCTAGCCGATTCAGGCAATCCACCTCCAAGAGAATTTGCCCCTTCTCCCAGCCCCGCTTTTTATCCAGGGCCCGCATCAACAGAGCATACTGCAGAGCAAGCTCATACTCTGACCGCGCCGAATGCCAACGCGCCAACACCCAGGCAGCGTCGGCCCGTACACCGGCCAGCATGGAGCGGGAAGTGACGATGGAATGCAGGTCTTGAAGAGCATGGGTGGAGTACCCACCCCAAAGCTTCTTTTCCAACGCTAACGCCGGGTACGGAGCCGGCTCGAGATTGAGCCCCAAGGCATCCTGTACCGAGAGCGGAATGGTCCGGAGTGCTCGGTTCAGTACTGGATGCAAGATTCGACGCTTAACGGCTGACCTTACACGGTGATAAAACGCTAAATTCATATTTGGGTCTCTAGATGCTTCATCCAAGTAACAACTTATCTATCCGATTGGCTATTAAAAGAGACAATTTACCTTGCCAATCGGGCCGCTCCAACTCGGACATAGTGGTAAGATCATAGAGAGTAGACTTCACCGAAGAGAGACTGAGCTGCTCAAGAAATATTTTTCGATTACGCTCCCGCTCCACGTGTTCATTCTCTTTATCAAACTGAATTCTTAAAGTTTTTTCCAATGTCTCGGGAGTAACGGGAACAATGGCTCCCTCATTCGCGAGCCACTGCATGGCTGGCGTAACACAAGCAAATACGATCAATCCCATAGCTAAGGCATCCACCAGTTTTGCAGGCAACTGAAATTGTGCAACCAGCGAACTGCTCTCCTGGAGAAGAACCGCGTAGTCCCCCATAGCCACAACATCGGGGATATCTTTATATAGCTGTCCGGGTATGAAACGGCAGGTCAGCCCCTCGACCTGCTGAAGTTCAGCCTTCAGGCTCGCATCGGGAAAATCTCCTACGATCACGAACCAGACATCTTCTCTGCCTAGTGCGGCAATAGCGTGAGCTGTGTCCAATAGACCTTTGTGCCTTCGCGGCGTACCGAAGAAGAGTACAACCTTGACATGTTCCGGTATGCTCCAAAGGCGTCGGGATCGAGTTCGGCGCATACAGCTTGGCACAAAGTGGAGTTCATCGCGCACATGGGGTATAAGCTTTCCACCGTAGCGCTGCTGCAGAGCGGGATTGGAGACGGTGACTGCACCGAAGCGCGAGACCTGACCAACCGCCAGGCGCGTCCAGAAGCTAGCGTGCAGTTTCTTGAGCGGAGGTAAGCCCCCCTGTTCATCCAAAGCCTTCTCGAGGGGCAGAGGCTCCGTTGCCGCTACGAAGCCGAGTTCCTCATCGTCGACATCCCAAACTACCTGTGCCCCCCATACCAAGGCGTAGAGCATTCCAAACACGAGGTTAGGAAAGCGCGGCTTAGAGAGATGCACAAGATCATAGGGGTGTGCCGCTACCAACTGCAGCGCCTGTGCTACGAAGTCGGCCTCGTTCTGGACAATAATACTCTGACACGGTATGTCGCTGCCCTGCATAGGGCTCCATAACTTGAGGCCCCAACGAGGAAAAATCGCCCCAAGGATCTCAACGTGGGGTGATACGCGGCGATAGGCCTCGGCCAAGGTCAACACTCGACCAGCCGGATTGTGGGCTAACTCCCATCCACATACACCAACCCGAATGAGCTCCCCCCGCTGACGCGCCTCAGAACGCTGCTTCAGATATCGTCTTCGCGCCAAGGTGAGATTAGCTTCGAGATGCGGATACAGCTCACTCTGATTGTCCAACGCCTGCGCGCTGGCCAAATAATGGCGAATGGCTCGCGCATACTCACCATCATGTACCGCCCGGTTGCCTTGGGCCAGGAAGGAGGCATGACTCGATGTCATTCCGCCACCAGTACCCGATCCATCAGCGACTGTGCCGCCTCGATCAGGGCCTCCAGGTGCTCCTCACCTGTGAAGCTCTCGGCATAGACCTTATAGAGCGCCTCGGTCCCGCTCGGCCGTGCGGCAAACCAGCCATTCTCTGTGATAACCTTCAGTCCACCGATGGCCTCCTGGTTGCCAGGGGCCGCTACCAGCACGTCACTAACGGGATCCCCCGCCAGGGAGTCGATGGAAAGGGCCTCGGGTGACAGGTGCTTGAAGGCGGCCTTCTGCTCCGGGGAACAAGGCGTATCAACACGACGATAGCGAGGTTCCCCATGGCGCAGCACGAGCTCCCGGTAGTACTCACCCGGCGTCTTGCCGGTCACCGCGGTTATCTCTGCAGCGAGCAGGCAGAGGATGATGCCGTCCTTGTCGGTGGACCAGGGCTGCCCGCTGCGCGTTAGGAAGCTGGCACCAGCGCTCTCCTCCCCGCCGAAGGCCAGCCAGCCTCGATGCAGGCCCTCCACGAACCACTTGAAACCCACCGGCACCTCGTAGAGCTCTCGGCCGTGCCTGGCCACGACCCGGTCGATCAGCGACGAGGAGACCAGCGTCTTGCCCACCTTGAGCGTGTTCGACCATTCCGGACGGTGGCCCAGCAGGTAGTCAATGCATACCGCCAGGAAGTGGTTGGGGTTCATCAGCCCGAAGGTATCCACGATGCCGTGACGATCCGCATCTGGATCGTTGCCGAAGGCCAGGTCGAAGCGATCCTTGATCGCCAACAGGTTGGCCATGGCCGCCGTGCTGGAGCAGTCCATCCGTATCTTGCCGTCGTGATCCGGCGGCATGAAGGCGAAGCTGGTATCCTGCTCAGCGTTGACGATGGTCAGGTCCAATCCGTAGCGCTCTGCCACAGCCTGCCATACCGGCAACGCTGTACCCCCCATTGGATCCACTCCCAGCTTCAAGCCCGAGGCAGCAATGGCCTGCATATCCACAACACGGCCCAGCTCGGCCACATAAGCCTCGACGAAATCGTAGGCCTGAGCCTGCTCTTGCGCATTGGCCAGCGACACCCGCTTCACTCCCTTCAGCCCTTGTTCAAGATAACGATTGGCCTGCTGCTCAATCCAACTCGTTACCCCCCCTTCCGCGGGGCCGCCGTGGGCTGGGTTATACTTGATGCCGCCATCCTCGGGCGGATTGTGCGAAGGCGTTATGATCAGGCCATCGGCGAGCTGCTCGGCCTGCTGGGTGTTATGTTGCAGGATGGCCCGGCTTATCAGGGGCGTGGCCACCACGCCCGCCCGGCTATCGATACATACCTCAACGCCATTGGCGGATAGCACCTCCAGCGCCACCTCCCAGGCCGGACGAGAGAGAGCGTGGGTGTCATGCCCCAGAAAAAGCGGCCCTGTATAGCCAGCCTGAACTCGATAATCTGCCACTGCCTGGGCGATGGCACAGATATGGGCTTCATTAAACGTTCCCAGCAGAGAGCTACCTCGATGCCCGGAGGTCCCGAAGCTTACCCGCTGCTCGATCTTGCCTGGATCGGGCCTGATCGCATGGAATGCCCGCAGTACTGCCTCTATAGACATCGTCGCCTCGTCCTTCTTCATCCGTTCAATCGCTGCCAAACAGGTCGCGGGTGTAGACCTTGTCGGCCACATCGGCCAATTCCTCTACCATGCGGTTGGCAAGGATCACATCACACTGAGACTTGAACTCGGCGAGGTCCTGGATCACCCGTGAGCCGAAGAACTGCTGCTCATGCAGCACCGGCTCATAGACCACCACCTCGATGCCCTTGGCCTTGATCCTCTTCATCACACCCTGCATAGCGCTGGCCCGGAAGTTGTCTGAGCCAGCCTTCATGATCAGGCGGTACACCCCTACCATTTTGGGCTTACGCTTCAGCACGGATTCGGCGATGAAGTCCTTGCGGGTGCGGTTGGCCTCGACGATAGCCTGTATCAGATTGTTAGGTACATCTTCGTAGTTGGCCAGCAACTGTTTGGTGTCCTTCGGCAAGCAGTAGCCGCCGTATCCAAATGAGGGGTTGTGGTAATGATTGCCGATGCGCGGGTCCAGCCCCACCCCATCGATGATCTGGCGAGCATCCAGGCCGTGGGTCTCGGCGTAGGTATCCAGCTCGTTGAAGTAGGCCACGCGCATGGCCAGGTAGGTATTGGCGAACAGCTTGATCGCCTCCGCCTCGGTGCTGTTGGTGAACAGCACCGGCACATCCTGCTTCACCGCGCCCTGCTTGAGCAGGTTGGCGAAGGCCTCGGCCCGCTCCGAGCGCTCGCCGACGATAATGCGTGAAGGGTACAGATTGTCGTAGAGCGCCCTGCCCTCACGCAGGAACTCCGGCGAGAAGATCAGGTTCTCGGTGCCGAACTTTTCCCGGGCGCTGGTGGTGTACCCCACCGGCACGGTGGACTTGATGACCATCACCGCATCAGGATTGATATCCATCACATCCTGGATCACCGCCTCGACACTGCTCGTATTGAAGTAGTTGGTTTCTGGGTCGTAGTCCGTCGGCGTGGCAATCACCACGAAGTCCGCCCCACGGTAGGCCACCTCCTTGTCAAGGGTGGCAGTAAAGGCCAACTTACGGTTGGCTAGGAAATCGGTAATTTCCGCATCCTCAATGGGCGATGCCCTCTCATTGAGTAGAGCCACCTTCTCGGGCACGACATCCAACGCCACTACTTCATTGTGCTGGGCCAGCAACATTGCATTGGAAAGGCCTACATAACCGGTGCCAACGATTGAAATTTTCATTCAACACACCATTAAGTCTTTAATCGATGTCTTGCAAGAAATTCCTTTTACATGACACCACTCTTCCCAGCCTTGCACTTCGGTCCAACCGCTCAGAAACACAAAATCCAACCCCATCGCCGCGGCAGCTTGCTGGTCGTACTCGCTATCGCCCAGGAATAAAGATGGTGACCTAATATTACCGTTGGCCAGTTCGCGGGAGAGAATATCTTCTTTGGTATCGGGGCTTCCAAATATTCCGCCATCGAATAGATCCGCCAACCCTCGCTGAGTGAATACATCACGCAGCTCAGCCTGATCGCCACCGGAAACGATCAGCCAGCGAGCGTTGGGGGTCTGCTGCCGCAGCGTTTCTAGTCCCGGGGCTATCTCACAGCTAAAGAGCCCTTGACGCACATGGCCGGCATAATCCTGTAACAGGGACTCCAGATTGTGACCATGCTGATCGGAATGCATCGGCGCGATCTGCTCCAAGAAGTGGGCAAACTTTTTATAGCGTGATACTCCCCCGTTGGCGACGTGGTAATCGACCATGGCTTGGGCGGCCGCCGCCCCGTAGGAAAGGGTGGCCTGATAGAAGGCCTTGGTCTTGAC
Organism: Billgrantia desiderata; assembly: GCF_900108215.1. Lineage (NCBI taxonomy): Bacteria > Pseudomonadati > Pseudomonadota > Gammaproteobacteria > Oceanospirillales > Halomonadaceae > Billgrantia > Billgrantia desiderata. The sequence goes on from NZ_FNVC01000034.1 coordinate 22,797, forward strand.
TTTGTTTGAATCCAGCACGACGCCGTCGCAGTCAAAAACAAGAGTGGTATAGTGGAGTACCGATAGCCCCTGGCTCATGGTGTCACCAGCCCTTTTTCTACTAGACACTCTGCGATCACAAAGTCTTCAGGCCAATCAATATCGAAACTGGTATACTTATCCATTTCATAAAGATAGGGTCGCCGACCAATTCGATCATCCAGCTGACGATAGACTTCAGCAGAGGCAAGAAAAGTACCGCTATTCACCTCATGGACGGGTTTCAGCGTCTGAGTACGCGGCCATTTCTCCACTTGACGATCATAATTCATGGGTTTTTCATCTTGCCAAAGAAAACCATAAATAGCTGTCGTAGTCATCAATGAATCATATCCACGATGCAACTGGTCAAAATAAACGCGGATCAATTGGTCATAATGGCTATTAGTAATAAATGGAGACGTCACGTGAGTCCAAATAATATGGCCTTCAGGGATTAGCTGGTGCGCATGAGCGACCAGTTGATCCGTGCTTGTGTCGCCCGATGACAGTTCTTCAACTCTTCTATGCAAACGGAGTCTAGCTTCTTGCAAAGACTCAGCATATGCCAAGATATCCGCATCGTTGGTGGTCAGAACAATTTCATCAATCAGCTCAGCAGCCAATAACTGACGAAGCTTTATCTGGATTAGTCCAAATTCATAGCCTGCGAATTTCTTGATATTTTTTCTTACCACCCGCTGACTACCGGCTCGACAGGGTAAAAAGCAAATAACTTTATCTGTCATAAAACCATCCCATACACACTCTGTTTGATGACATCGTAGCGCGACGGCGTGATTGCGATGAGAGGGAGCGTGTCATTAGCCTCCTGAAACTGTTGCACCACGCGGTTCATTTCCGCATTGCGTGGATCCTCGGCCGGATAGCCATCGAAGCCAGCCAGATAGAGCGTACGGGCCCCACCGCTGGCGGCAATAGCAAAAGCATAGGCCATCACAAGCGAGGTTGGAGCGGTACAGTGCGTGTCGGCAAACTCGAAGTACTCGGCCTGCACGTTCAAGCCAAAATCCAGCACTTCCTTGCTACCCAGCGAGTCACGAACATCCGCAGGCAGCATGGAGTAAGGGGTGATTAGCGGCTGCGGCAGCTGAGTATGTGATTCACAGTCCGCTAACAGGCGCACAGGGTGACAGGCCACGCGCAAATCAATCAGTTCGGCCTCGATGGCGCTTTGGGTATTAAGGGCCAGCACAAGTGGCTTCTGAACGCGAATATAGCGCTCTAATGCCCTGCGATGGCGCGCCACGCCCGGGCCGGTACCCAGCAGCAGCACCTCGCGACCAGCAAAACGTTCCCGCGGCGACCACTGCCCCTTGGGTTCGCCGCGATAGAAGTGACGGGCAGCATCCAAGGTGTTGATACTGAACTTCTTCCCGCCCTCCACTCGCAAGTGCTCGATTACCGCCAGCACGTCCTCCTCGCTGTAGCGGGAGTCACTGAGCATCTCCTGGATATAGGTGGGGTGAATTCCGTACTTACCGGCTAAGTAGTAATAGGGATTGGTGCCCCAACCATAGTGGGCCTGCATGGGCCTGAAGTGCTCACGCAGCAGAATCATTAGGGGCACCATATTGACCGATTTGCCGCGGCGCTCGGCAATCTCAATGGCCAACTCCTCGGTACGGGCATTACCCGGCCCACGGCCCATGCCGGTGACGGTCGAATCCACCCAGGTCACGCCCTCATCAATAGCTCGCATGGTGTTGGAGAGCGCGAGCCCCAAGTTATCGTGGGTATGGATGCCCATGGGGCCCGTCCACTCGCTGCGGAACCACTGGATGATCTGCGCGGTCTGGTCCGGGCTCATGCTGCCCATGCTGTCGGCGAAGTAAAGCGCATCCATCGGGTAAGACTTGGCCAGACGAGCGAGCGCCTTCACCTCATCTTCGGTGCGGTCCGCTACCTGCATCAGATTGAAGCCAACCTGATAGCCATGTTTTTTCAGCCAGATAACCGCAGGCAAAGCCTTCTCGAACTCATGGACGTGACAGGCGATGCGCACCAGATCGACTGGTGAGTCAGCAGCAGCATTGGGGAACAAGCGCTCAAGTACTTCCTGCTGGGTCGCCTCCCCTACCAGCTCGCTGCCGTTGACCATCACGCCAATTGTCAGCCCGTCCGGGATCGTCAGGCTGCGGATAAACTCATCGGTGGTAAAGGCACATGGGCCCTGAAAGCCTTGGTTTTTCAGCGTGCGGAAGCCCAGCTCCACTACGTCCACCCCGGCGGCCTGCATGGCTTCAAGATACTGGTGGATCAGATCGTGGGAAAAGTCCCAGGCGTTGTAATAACCGCCATCACGCAAAGTGCAATCCAGAAATATCATATATCAATTCTCATGTGTCAAATAATTCGCAATGTTTAACCTTATAGCATCTTTGAAAGAAGCGTCACTCACCCTCAAAGCACGAACAAAAACTTTATCAACTAGCATAGTTACCTCAGGCTCACCAGCAGGGGGGCGAACCAGTCTAGCATATATCCTTGTTGAATCATCGACGATTTTAGACACCGACACAATTTCTTGAAATGCAACGATATCATCACTACCCAGGCCAATAAAAAAACCTTTCTGAATGCAAAATATCGCTTTATCTATACAGTCTTTTCGAACAATACCAGAATGAAAATAACTTAATCCAAACAAAACAAGATATATTCTTGACAAGTTCGTACATGTTTTATAGAAACCTCTCATGAAGTGAATTAAATCATGTTTCTCATACCAAGCAGTGGTGTCTTCCAATATTGATCTACAGTGATCAAACTTCCCTAGATACAGCAAAGAATTTGCATAAGCAGTCATTAATGAAACATAAACATGCATTCTATCTTTTCTAATGTTATCTGAACACCCTATCTCTCGAAGTGCTAAATCAGTAAAATGACCCATACTCCCAAGTTCATTTTCTAGATCTAAACAACTTCCAAGCTCACAAAGCCGATACAGCAAACAAACATAAGAGTTTATTTTATCTGCAGCACTCAGACCTTCATGATATGCCGCCTCTCTAAATATTAGCACTTGCTTCTGAATGCTATCGTCTCTACTCCCTCTTTTATACAAATATTTTTTAAAATCTGAAAAATCACCACCTCTAATCTTTTCAAGCATAAAAACCTCGAAATTATAATGCTGGACTTTCCAATTGGCAGTCAAACAAATGTTTACCAATCACAAAGCCCGCAGCTCATCATAAATACTTTTTAATCTGCTACTATTAAGCCAAGATTAATATTCAACAAATACCATCAACTTACACCCAACTTAAACATATAATTCATCAGCTAGATTCTCAACTTCCTTAGAAATGAAATCAAATGAAGACCTAGAGGCAACATAACGCATCATATCAAGACCTTCATACCATTCCTTACTTCCAAAAGTTTCTCTTAGATGCCGCAATCCATTTGATACCGAAGAAAATGAGTCGTCGTTAATTAAGTATGGGTAATCACTGGTCAAGTAAAATCGACTATCCCCTTCGCTTTTAGGAATTAAAATATTGGCTCCGCAAGCCCCTGCTGTAAACCCCTTTAAGAACGGCTTAAATCCGTCAATTTCACGCTTTTCACGAACTGCATAATGACAATTATATTTATTAAGGGAGGATATCCACTCGCGACCCCGAGTCTTAGTATTCGTCAATATGAAACCAACTTCGTCTTGTAATTTATTGCGCCACTTAGCATTCGCCAGCTCGCCAAAATAAGCAACCCTCAACTTATCTCTTGGTATATTTATCTTAGGGATGTCTGGATCTACGTGATGAGTTATCATATGACATAACTTATCGGGATATTTATTTTTATAATGTATGAACTGTCGAATCGAAGATGCTATAAGAACGTCGACCTCGCTTACAATTGATTCCTTTTCAGGATCATCAACATAGTCTATGCATATGATATTCCCTCCCTTTTTTAAAAGGGATATTTCTTCATCTGATACATTTTTCAAAAAACCTTTTGTCAATATGACAACTGAGTTTTTTAAAGCATCTAAACTATTTTCATTAACGTAATCAACCTCGACATTTCTCAATCTTTCCTTAACAATGCTTGACAGCTGTTTTCCGCGCATCACTGTAGATGCAACGTTATGAGCCGCCATCCTGTATACCCATACAATTTTTTTATTCGATAAAACTAATCCTGAATTCAATGCTTTATTAAATACGGATTTATTATCTTTATTTCTTTCTGCACCTTCTGTTTGCAATGGGGTTTTTTTATGTTTTAATTTCACGAAATAATCATTTTCTCTTGTGTTGCCAAAGGTCCTAGAAAGCACTTTTGGACGAACTCTCTCTTTCCACATCAGGTAGGAAAGCGCTGGTTGATCACGATTGCCATTCCCCTTGACAAAGTCCCACCATTTCTCCATTAACTTTCTTACTTTTAAGTCGCCATGGCTCCTCCACAAGAAGCATGCTTCGATCATGCCCGTGTTACTTGGCATCCCTTCGTTATTAAAGTACTCATATTGCTGTATCATTTCATCAGGTGCATGGCGAAGATTGCTAATGATAGCCTCTATCTCAGAGTAAACATCATTCCGATCAGGGTGGCGCCAAGCAACGAAACTGTTTCCCATGAGCCAGTTATTGATTAAACGAGAGAAATCAGAAGTAATCAATATGTTTGAGTCGACGTAGCACGAATACTCATAATCTGATAAAAAATTGTGAGGAAGCATTTTGTACTTCCTGTTTTCTATAACGGGATTTCTCTCTGTTTTCTCTACAACCCTTACATCCCATCCCGGCACAGTTCTGTGTACATCAGTAAAGCATATAAAATCAACCCCATATGCTTTACTCAAGACAGGAGGTAAATCATCATATTCACCAAAAAGCGCTGTATAAATGCAAACTTTACCTGGCTCGCTTTTCTTTTCGGTTTTATTTGCAGTTAACTCTACAAAAAGCTGATCATTACACCCCTTTCCATTTGTAATCCTAAAAGGGTTGGTTTCGGAAAAACCCTCATTAAGCCTAGCAGTTTCCCAGTAATACTTCCATACTTCTTTAGCTTCTCTATAACTCTCTTTCTTAAGAAGAACCCTTCCTTTTTTCTGCAACAGAATTTTATTGTTCGGGAAAATCTTTATTGCTTCATCTATGAAATAGTTGGCTTGGTCCAAAGCGCCACTTTCAATCATGCAATTGATATTTTGATAAATATCTTTTAAATGGGTTGAGTTATTTTTTTTATCCCCCAGCAGTTTTACCCAAGACTTTGCACTTTCCCAACATTTGCCCTTTCGCCGACTCTCTACGGCTTCGCGCCGAAGCCCCTCGATATCAACCTCTCTTACCGGATAGGCTACGTTGTTGGCACCCTCAAGCTTTTTTTTAGCTAATAACATATTAAAATATGCTAACTCACGTAGCGCCTTATTGCTACCCATCAATTCCTGATATATTTCAATCGCTTCCCGATATCTCTTTTCTCTAAAGCTTTTATTTGCTCTACTCAGAACTGATTCGTTCATTTTCTGCCCCCTTCAGAATAAAAACCACCCTTCATCTCCTCGAATAAACGTTATCACTTTGATCTCTGTGTCTAATAGTAGCACCATTGTTCTTCACATAATCATCGCCAGTTATAAGACCTTTTTGTCCGACAATGACTCTATTGCCAAGCCCAACAGACCCAGTCATTCTCTTTTTTATGGCAATTACTGAATTAAAAAACTCAATAGATTGGATATCAAATAGTGACTGATAAAAATTTTCGTCTTCTATCGCATCATTGTATTTCTCTAAATACTCTTTTATATCTAGCTCCACCCCCCAATGCTCAAAATTCAGAACATCAAGTAAGTCCTTGAAGAAAGACATTGTAGAAAAAGGGTGGTAAAGACCTCCGGAAAATTCTTTCCAGTAGCTGCAATGGACATCCTCGACTATAAAAACACCCTCCCTCTTTACGTGGGGAAAATATTTCACAAAATTCTTAATGCAGTCGACAGAATCATGTGATCCATCGTCAAACACAATATCAAAGCTATTTGAAATAGAAACTATTTTATCGTAGGTGTTGGCATTTTTAGCATCGCCAGTTACCACTTCAATATTTTCGCCTTTATACACCAACTCGCTGCATTTCTCGTTGATATCGCATCCAACTATTTTCTTAGCATTAGGGAAATAATCTTGCCATATTTCTAGAGATCCACCGTTTTGAATTCCAATCTCAAACAATGTTATATTAGACTTTCTGTAGGACGACAGCAGCTTATTATAGATTTTTAAATAGGACCTCCATTTGTCAGATATTTTCCCCTCCTTTTTATGTAAATATAAACTCTCCAAACTAGGCCAGCCCCCTAGATATATTTCCTCATGCATCGCCTTATAAAGCCCATCCTTAAAGAGAACAGGGGCGACCTTTAACTCGTCACGGTGAGCATTTAACACCTCCAAACTTAACTCGCCGTGTTTTGCAGCCCGGTACTTATCTCCGACCAACATGAATGCTTCAGATACGTTAGAATGCACCCCTGACAGGAGCAAACTAATGATGAAGGATTTATTGCCCAAGTATACTTTTCCGAAATCTATGTTTTTGCATACAGCTATTGCTTGTTCTTTCTCCCCCTTTTGAGCGTGCGCAGCACTAATCAGCACCGCTAAGAGTGGGTGATTTTTGCATCCCGATACAGATGAAGATAACTCAATTAGCCTATCCCAATCGCCTTGCTGCCAAAAATAAATAGCTCGCTTATAGCACTCGTTATTAGTTACGCAAATAGATTTATCTTCACTCATTCCATGCTCTCCAGAAAGGGGCGAGCTGTCGCTTATACTAGAACTTTGGGGCATGCATAAGCATCAAGGCTTCTCGGTCTTTTTCCGACAAGCTAGGTTCCGAAGATATGAGTGGCCATTCAATACCCAAATCAGAGTCGCTCCATAATACCGACACTTCGTCGCCAGGAGCATAGTAGTCCGTGCACTTATACTGAAACTCAGCTTCTTCACTGGTGACATAAAAGCCATGAGCAAAGCCCGGTGGTACCCAAAGCATCTGCTTGTTTTCTGCACTGAGGTGTACGCCGACCCACTGCCCCAACGTGGGGCTGCTCTTGCGCATGTCTACCGCCACATCGAAGACTTCACCTTGGGTGACCCGCACCAATTTACCTTGTGGCTGGTTCAGTTGGTAGTGGAGCCCGCGCAATATCCCCTGCTTGGACTTGCTATGGTTGTCTTGTACGAAGGTATAGGCTCCGCAGTGCTGCTCGAACTCGCTCTGACGGAAGGTCTCCATAAAGAAGCCACGCTCGTCACCAAACACCTTGGGTGTCATCAGCACGACTTCGGGTATCTCCAGGCGTTCAAACTGCATGCTTCTCTCCCTTTTCGGCTTTGACAGGCGACGACTTATGCACCGGCGCGGCGCAATAGATACTGCCCATACTCGGTCTTGCTCAGCGCGTGGCCGGCGCTCACCAACAGCTCCTTGGTGATCCAGCCATTTGCCCAGGCGATTTCTTCCAGACAGGCGACTTTCAAGCCTTGGCGGTGCTCGATGGTCTGGACGTACTGGGCGGCTTCCAGCAGGCTGTCGTGGGTTCCGGTATCCAACCAGGCAAAACCACGGCCGAGTTTCTCTACCTTGAGATCACCACGCTCCAGATAAGCATTATTCACGCTAGTGATTTCCAACTCACCACGCTCGGAGGGTTTCACCGCCTTGGCGATCTCCACCACGTCATTGTCGTAGAAGTATAGTCCCGTCACCGCATAGGAGGACTTGGGCTGTTTAGGCTTCTCCTCAATGGATACCGCCCTGCCCTGCTCGTCGAATACCACCACCCCAAAGCGCTCAGGATCCTTGACTAGGTAGCCGAATACGGTCGCACCGCTGGACTGCTCACTCGCGCGCTTGAGCTGATCCGAGAAATGCTGGCCATGGAAGATGTTGTCCCCCAACACAAGACAAACGGGGTCATTTCCAATGAACTCTTCTCCAATGATAAAGGCTTGGGCGAGGCCATCGGGACTGGGCTGCTCGGCATACTCGAAGCGCAGGCCAAACTCCTCACCGCTGCCCAGGAGTTTTTCGTACTGCGGCAGATCTTCCGGGGTGGAAATGATCAGGACTTCACGAATCCCCGCCAACATCAGTACCGAGATCGGGTAATAGATCATTGGCTTGTCGTAGATGGGCAGCAGCTGCTTGGAGACCCCACGGGTGATAGGATGAAGACGGGTGCCGGAACCGCCGGCCAGAATGATTCCCTTGCGTGCCATGCTGCACTCCTTGTCGTCAAACAAGTATCAGTAACAATGTTGTTTACGCTGCCAGGAATTCCTGCAGCGTCAGCTGGAGCTGTTGTTGCCAGTCAGGCAACTCAAGGCCGAGCGCCGCCTCCAGCTTGCCGAGCGAAAGCCGAGAGTTCAACGGCCGCTGGGCAGGCGTAGGATAATCCTGGGTAGGAATCGCAGCCACATTGGAGGGATGAATCGCCAAGGCTTCGCCTCGCGCCAAGGCAAGCCGAAAAATCTCGCAGGCGAAGCCATGCCAACTGGTTTCATCACGAGGCGCCAGGTGGTAGGTGCCCGAGGGAATCTGTCTCTCCATTGCCAGCCCGGTCAGCTGAGCGATCAAGCGTGCCGGGGTGGGTGCACCGATCTGGTCCGCCACCACGGAAAGCGCTTCACGTTCACGCCCCAAACGCAGCATGGTCTTCATGAAGTTGTTGCCGCGCGCGCTGTAGACCCAACTGGTGCGGAAGATCAGATGCTGGCAACCGCTGGCCTCGATGGCCTGGTCGCCTTCCAGCTTGGTCTGCCCGTAGACACTGAGGGGGGCCGTTGGATCACGTTCCAGCCAGGGCTGATCGCCATTGCCGGGGTAGACATAATCGCTGGAGTAGTGCACCAGTGGCACCTCTTGGTCGGCCGCATAGGCCGCCAGCTGTGCCGGTAATTCTGCATTCAGCCGCCTGGCCAGTGCCGGTTCGCTTTCTGCCTTATCGACGGCGGTATAGGCCGCCGCATTGACGATCAGCTCGGGGCGCTTGGCTTCCAGCCAGGCAGCCACCGCTCCCTGATCGGCCAGATCCAGCTCATGGCGCCTAGGTGCCAGCACCTCTCCCATCAAGCACAGCTGACGCTCCAGTTCGAAGCCAACCTGGCCATTGGCACCGGTCAATAAGATTCGCATCGCTATGCCCCCATGCCCAGCCGCTGGCCCTGGTAACTGCCATCCTGCACGCGTTGCCACCAACCTTCGTTGGCCAGATACCACTCCACCGTCTTGCGCAGGCCGGTTTCGAAAGTTTCCTGCGGCCGCCAGCCAAGGTCCCGCTCGATCTTGCCGGCATCGATGGCATAGCGCAGGTCGTGCCCCGGGCGGTCGGCCACGAAGGTGATCAGGTCACGGTAGTGGCCCGAGGTTTTGGGACGCTGCTCCTGCAGCAGGTCACAGAGGGTCTGCACCACTTCGAGATTGGTCTTCTCGTTGTGCCCCCCGATGTTGTACGTCTCCCCTACCTGGCCTTCGGTCGCCACCTTGATCAGGGCGCGGGCATGGTCTTCCACATAGAGCCAGTCACGGATCTGCTGACCATCGCCATACACCGGCAGTGCCTTGCCCGCCAATCCATTGAGGATCATCAGTGGGATGAGCTTCTCTGGGAAATGGTAAGGCCCGTAGTTGTTGGAGCAGTTGGTGATCAGTGTTGGCAGCCCAAAAGTACGCTGCCAGGCGCGTACCAGATGATCGGAGCCCGCCTTGCTGGCCGAGTAGGGCGAACTGGGCGCATAGGGGGTCGTTTCGGTGAAGAGTCCTTCCGGACCTTTCAGGTCACCGTATACTTCGTCGGTGGAGATATGGTGAAAGCGAAATGCTGCCGCCTTCTTTGGGGCACTCTCCTGCAGCCCCTTCCAGTAGCCTCTAGCGGCTTCCAACAGCACAGAGGTGCCGACCACGTTGGTCTGGATGAATTCAGCAGGCCCATCGATTGAGCGATCTACATGGCTCTCGGCCGCCAGGTGCATGACCACATCCGGCTGGTATTGCTCGAAGGCTTGGTGCATGGCCTGGGCATCGCAAATATCCGCCTGCAGGAAGGCGTAACGGGGACTTTCGGCCACACCCTCCAGAGACTCCAGGTTACCGGCGTAGGTGAGCTTATCGACGTTGACCACCCGGTGGTCAGTGTTAGCGATCAGCTCACGCACCACTGCCGAACCGATGAATCCGGCGCCACCGGTTATCAAAAACGTCTTCCCCATGTCATTCTTCCCTTTCTTTCGTTTCAAGCTGCTCTGCGTCTTCTTTGGAAAGAAACAGCTCCTTGATCAGCTCGACCTGGACTTCGGCTTTGCGTAACTCATCTTCCAGCAGCGCCTGGCGCTGCTGAATCCCTTCGTTTTCGGCCTTCAGCTGGCGGTTTTCCTGCTGCAGGTTACCGTTACTTACCTGCAGCTTCTCTAAACTTTGGCGCTCATTTTTGAGCCGCTGGTTGGCCTCCTCGGCACTCTTCAGCGACGCCTTCAGGTCCTGGATCATCTTCCACTGCGTATCACCCTTGGCGTGGTAGACCAGCTGACCCGCCTGGCTCACCACGTGCTCCAGGCGATAGCCAGTCTCCTCCAGGGCCTGGAGAAGCACAGGCCTGGCCTCCTCTACCTGCGGTGTCAGGCTACCGATGGTCAAGGAGAGATGTGCGAACCGCTGTGGAAAATCGTGTTCACGGAGGGCACGCAGCACCTGTTTCTCTTCTCCGGGGGTCTCGATCACCAGCCAGTGCTGTTTATCTTCCGCCAGGGTCACCCGCCCGAGCAGTTGGGCCATGTCGAGCGCCTTTACCTGTAGCTGGGCGACCTCGCGCAGCCCCGGCCACTGAGTCGGTAGTGTCTTCAAAGGATGCAGGGTCGCCAGACCTGAGACGTTATAGCGATGCAGCTTGGCAGTGCCGCCCTGGCCGGCCACAGCGGCCTCGATCACCTTTACACGAGGATCAGCCTCGGCTCGCTGCCTCAAGCCCTGAGCGGCCTCTGGATTCGGCTCCACCAGCACGATCTGCTCGGCCGCCGTTTCCAGGTACGTATCCAGCTCACGACATTTGCCGGCTCCCAGGTGCAGGATGATGCCATCCACCCTGTGCAGTGCCGATATCAGATGTTGCTCCATCAGGCTGCTCCGCTTTTCTTGCTACCCAGTGCCTTCATGCATGCGCGTAACGGCGCCGTCACCTTCCAGGACTTCGATCCACGCAGGTCCTTGAGCTCCTGCCTGGCCGACTTGAGCTTGGCGATCAGTTGCTTGTTCTTCTGGGAGAAGTTGTGCAGCTTCTCGTTCTTGCTCTGGATATCGCGCTCCAGCTTCTCGACCCTGTGCCCCCGTTTGTTACCCAGCAGGTACTGCTCCAGTTCTTCCTGGGTCTTGTGGAGCTGTTCGATCACCAGGTCGTTCTCCTGCTGGACGTCTTCCAGCTTGGCCTTCAGTTCCTGGTAGTCCTCTCCCTCAGCCTCTGCCTTGCCCTGCGGAACCTGCTTAAGGATGTCATGGGTGCTATCGAGCAGATCGAACAGCTCTGCTGAGTCGAGCAGGGGCAGCGAACTCGCCTCGAGCTCCTCAGCGAGGCGCTGGGCCGGCGGGTGCTGCAGGGCCTGCAATGCCAACAGCCGATTCACGGCCGACTGTTGCTGCGTTGACGGGTCCGGCTCTGCAGTCGCCTCAGGTTTCTCCGGAGTGACCCGGCCCAGGGCGATTCCGCTGCGCACTGCGAGATGCTCGAAGAGTGCCTTCGGCTTGCCGTTGAGGGCTTCTTGTCCCGCCAGAGTGATGCGCTGATAATGCTCCCGGTACAGTTCCAGCAGCGATTCCACCTGATTCATCCAGTTCGCCAGCGCCTGGGAAGGCGCACGATCCTTACCGATGCAGTTGGCTATCTGACGCTCCGGGGTGTCATAACAGATCAGGGCATGGGCTTTCGGCTGCGCCTGCAGCAACGCCTTGGCCTTGGCCAGGTTATCCACGAGCTCCTCGTGCCACGGCTGTCCGGCATCGCGCATCGCAGTCAACCAGGCATGACACTCCGTACCCGACAAGTTCACCAGGATCAGGCGCTCAGCCTTCACGCTCCCTTTAGTGCCTTCCAGAACCGTTCCAACGGCAGCACTGGTCATTGCAGTTCTCCTGTCAATCATTTAATTGATTTTGAATCGTTTTATGTAGCGGTAACTCAACGCCGCTCTGCCCGGCTTCGAAACAGCAAGCGCAGGGCCTCATGGGCCTCCACGGCCCATAGCCTGACTTGCAGGATCGAAGCCATCAGGCGGTAGAGCCAGGGCTGGCGTGATTTCAGCAGAAATCGATACCAGGCCAGAAGCGGTGGCGTGAAGGTGCGGAAGAGCCACAAGGCGCGCTGGCGGGAGGTGCCGGCGGTGAGCTGCCCGCCCTTGATGCGGCGTGCCTTGGTGGCGATGGCGGCCCAGCTATCCCGTGCCGGATGCTCGACCATGGCCTCTGCTACGTAGTGTAACGATGCGCCCTCAGCAACGGCACGCCTCACGAAGTCCGAATCGCCCCCGGAGAAGCGCTTGGCCTCGAAGCCGCCGAGCCTTCTAGCCAGTTCGGCGGGTACGGCTAGATTGGCGGTTACCGCATAACCACGTGAGACATACCAGGCTTGGGGGATTCCCTTCACCAGGTCGTACATCTCGTATATCGATGGATGAGCGCCGCTGGGCTTCATCTCGACAGCCCCAGCCAGAACGACATCATTACCTTTCAGACGATCTGCCTGCCGCATCAGCGCTTCAAGCCATTCTGCGCGAGGCAAGCAGTCGGCATCGGTGAATATCAGCCACTCGCCCCGCGCCGCCAGCAAGGCCTGATTGCGGGCTGCGTAGGAACCGGGGGTGGCACAGTGCAGAATGCGAGTGTTAGCCGGCAGCTCGGGGGGAGGGGCAAAGTTCGTCGATCCGTTGTCGACCAGAAGCACCTCAAACGTTTCCTGGTTCAGCGTCTGGGATTGCAAGCATTTAAGCAAGGTAGGGATCAGGTTCCAGTGTTCGTACACGGGAACAATGATGGTACAGAGTGGTGTCATGTCGTTACTTCAAAGGAAACGGATACGCTGCTGCCAGGATTCTTGGATGAAGAAACATACAGCAGCGAGCCGGCGGATCAACGCGCAAGCCGCGCCAGCAGTGCTTGCTGATAGCGTGGCACCTGGGGGAAGCGTGGGCACGGTCTCAGCAGCTCCTCCAGCTCATCGGCCGTAAGCGCCAGCACGTCGTGTCCGCGATAAACGATAGGTTGCCCCGCCGGTGCCACTCCCATGAGAAAGTTGAGATTCATCAGTCGTGCCAGCTCCTCCTGGGAGAGGAAGAAAGCCTGCAGATGGGTCGCCTCGGGCCCAGTGGGGCCCAGCACTTCCCCGATTAGGTAGTTGAGCTGATTGCGGGCGCGAATGGCTTCCTCCATCACCGGCTGCCAAGCGTCGACGTCGACGAAGCGTCCCAGCACGAAGAGCGTCCGAGCCTGGTTATAACGAATGAATCCCAGCCACATGTCGTCCTCGCCACTTGCCTCCAGCGCCTTGTCGAACTGACCCAGTGCCGCGCGCAGGTGCATGATCACTTCCTCCCTGCAGTCGGGGGCTAGCTCGCAACCCCGTCGGCTCAGCGCCTCGACACCGTCGAGCGAAAGCAGATCCTTCTCGCCGAGTTGCAGGCCTTCGCGTATCCGGTGCATGCCCTTCTTGTTGTAGAAGAGGCCGAGATAGTTGTGATAGACCGTGCGCGTCACCGGGTTGCGCAGGATGGGCCCGCGTACGTCGAGCAGTTCACCATGTACCTTGAAGTCCCCTTCCGCAACCAGTCGCTGGTAAGTCACCACACCCTTAAACAGTTTGACCACCTCGTTGATCTGGATCGCCGCCCCCTTATTGACCGAGTGCAGCACCGCCTTGCGCCTATCAGCCATCGTCAGCAGCGCGTTCATCCTTGCCTGGTATTGCTGAGGATCGATCGCGGCAGCACTGAATACCGCTGGAAACAGCACAATCAGGTCCACCATGTACTGGAGGGTATCGGCGAAATCCACTGCGGTGGCGGATTCCCTCTTGAGCTTCCTCTCGATGCTGGAAAAGAGCGCATCCTGAAGTGATCGCTCATCATGTGCATTGAAACGCTTGAGCAGTTCCGGCACTGAGGTAACGTAATACTCGTTGTCGAGGATGTTGCCGTCCATACGAGAGATCTTATTGACGCTGTCGATCGATATATACGTTTGAAGAGCGATGAACAGCGCCAGCATCGAGATGCCAAACGACACCATGGACACCGTGAACGACACCAGATCGACGCCTTGCCGCGCCTGGTAGATCCATATCGAAAAGGCGATCGCCGCTGCCAGGATCAGCAGTATGACTGTCAAGTAGATGATCTGGGCACGGGTCGGCCTCATGTCTCACTCCTGCTCAGGCATTCACTCATCGAGTGCAGCCTCCCGGAGCGAGTGTTGCTCCAGTTCCGGGTGGGGGTCGTTAACTTTCCGGGGGAATTATTGCCGCGCCAGGCAAGACTGATGCCGACGCGAACGCGTTCGAGCAGCAAGTAAGCGCGCATGGAATTGGTAACGAAAACTGAACAAACGGCGCCCGCGGCTTCTAAGAAAAAGGGGTTAACGCCCGATGGAAAAATACCTGAACCCCTTGATCGCCATTCTGCGGGGCTCGAACATGTTGCGCCCGTCGAAGATGAGCGGTTCTGTGAGCTGCTGCTTGATCAGCTCGAAATCCGGCGCGCGGAAGCTCTGCCATTCGGTCACGATTGCCAAGGCATCGGCGCCACGCAGGGCGGTCTCCTTGGTGCCGCACAGGGTGAGGTCGTCGCGATTGCCGTAAATGCGCTGGGTTTCTTCCATGGCTTCCGGGTCATAGGCCTGCACCTTGGCACCGGCTTGCCATAGGGCTTCCATCAGCACGCGGCTGGGGGCTTCGCGCATATCGTCGGTGTTGGGCTTGAAGGCCAGGCCCCAGATGGCGAAAGTCTTGCCGGCCAGGTTGCCCTGGTAGTGCTTGTGTATCTTCTGGAACAGGGTGGTTTTCTGTTCCTCGTTACGGGCTTCCACGGCCTTGAGCACCTTGGCGTCGAAGTCGATATCGCCGGCGGTGCGGATCAGCGCCTGTACGTCCTTGGGGAAGCAGGAGCCGCCATAGCCCACACCGGGGTAGATGAAGTGGTAGCCAATTCGCGGGTCGGAGCCGATGCCCTGGCGCACCATCTCGATATCCGCCCCGAGGCGCTCGGCCAGGTTGGCCATTTCGTTCATGAAGCTGATCTTGGTGGCCAGCATGCAGTTGGCGGCGTACTTGGTCAGCTCGGCACTGCGCACGTCCATGACGATCATCTTGTCTTGCTGGCGGCTGAAAGGGGCATAGAGTTCGCGCAGCATGTCTTCGGCGATGCGGCTCTCGGTACCGATGATGATGCGGTCCGGCCGCTGGCAGTCGCTTACCGCACTGCCCTCTTTCAGAAACTCGGGGTTGGAGACTACGTCGAAGCGCAGGTCCTTGCGGCCACGGGACTCAAGCACGCCATCCACCTTGTCTCGCACTTTGTCGGCTGTGCCAACCGGCACGGTGGATTTGTTGATAATGACCAGGTCACGCTCCATGTGCTGGGCAATGGTTTCGGCCACGGTCAGCACGTACTTGAGATCGGCGCTGCCGTCTTCGTCCGGCGGGGTGCCAACGGCAATGAACTGGACCTGACCGTGCTTGATGCCTTCGGCGGCATCTGTGGTAAAGCGGAGCCGCCCGGCGGCATGGTTCTCCTTTACCAGCGGTTCCAGCCCCGGTTCGTAGATAGGAATATCGCCCTGATTCAGGCGCTCCACCTTATTGGCATCCACGTCTACGCACACTACGTGGTGGCCAACATCGGCCAGCACGGCCCCCTGTACCAGGCCCACGTAGCCAGTTCCGAATACGGTAACGTTCATCGCCGTTCCTTTATAAGGTTCCTTTCAAAGAGATATAGCTGGCATGGTGCGGATGTACGAGGAGTACGGTCCCTATCACACCGTGGCTAAAGCAGTCGTGTCTTCAGCCGCTTCGGCAAGGTGGTCGCCACCCAGCGTTACGCTCATTTCATGCTCAGCCCCTTCGGCCCATGCCAGCAGCTTGGCCTTGAGCGCAGCCTGGGCGTGGGCGTCGCCGTGTACCAGGCGCACTTCCCGGGGTGGGTGGCGCATGCGGCGTACGAAGTTGAGCAGGTCGTGCTGATCGGCATGGGCCGAGTAGCCGTTCACGGTTTCCACGCGGGCGCGTATCTCGATGCGCTGGCCTTCCAGTTCCACCCAGCCGCCGCTGGGCCCGTAGCGCTGTATGTCGCGCCCCGGGGTGCCCTGGGCCTGGTAGCCGGTGAAGAGCACGCAGTGGCGTTCGTCGGGCAGCATGCGCTTGAGGTAGTTGACCACTCTGCCGCCGCTGACCATGCCGCTGGCGGCGATTACCACCGCGGGCCTGCCGCTCTCGGCCAGGTAGGCCACGGTGCGCTCGTGGGCGGTGTGGTCGTCTACGGTGTAGAGGTTCTCGAAGCTGAGCGGGTGGCGGCCGCTGCGCAGGCGGCGGTGGGCTTCGGCATCCCACCAGGGCTTGAGCTCGCGGTAAACTTCAGTGAAACGCGCGGCCAGGGGCGAGTCGACGATGATTTCGAGCTCGCGCCAGCGTTCGCTGCGTGCGTCGTGTATCAGCCCTTCCAGTTCGTAGAGCAGCTCCTGGGTGCGGCCTACGCTGAAGGCGGGTATCACCACGGTACCGCCGTTCTCCAGCGCTCTGTCGATGGCGGCCTTGAGCCGCTGGCGGCGGTGCACTCTGTCTTCGTGCAGGCGGTCGCCGTAGGTGGCTTCCAGCACCAGCACGTCAGCCCGGTACGGCGGCTTGGGCGCGGGCAGCAGCGGTGCATGGGGCGCGCCCAGGTCGCCTGAAAAAACGGTACGCTGGCCCTGCCCATTGGCCTTGTCGTGCGTTTCCACTTCCACGTAGGCAGAGCCGAGGATGTGACCGGCGCGCTGCAGCTTGACGCGAATGCGGTGGCGCTCGTCGTCGAGTACGGTGTGCCACTGCTTGTACTCCAGCGCTACCAGGCGCCCTTCCACTTCGGCCAGAAAGCGTTCGATCAGGGCCCGGTCGCGGGTGAAGCCGACCCTAAGCGCATCTTCTATGACCAATGGCAGTAGCCGCTGGGATGGCACCGAGCAGAGAATCGGCCCCTTATAGCCCGCCGCCAGCAGGTAGGGCAGCCGGCCGATGTGGTCGATGTGCACATGGGTGACCACCAGCGCCAGCACGTCTTCCACCGGGAAGCGCACGGTGTGTTGCTCGAGGCTTTCGAGGTGATCGGCATCCTGGCCCTGAAACAGGCCGCAATCCACCAGTAGGGCGCGATCCGCTGCTATCTGCAGGCGGTGGCAGCTGCCGGTGACACCCGCCCCGCCGCCGTGGTGGCTGATACTGGGAAACTGACCCGTGCTAGCAAGGCTTTCCATGCCGAGTGGCTTATACCTGGTAGAAATCTCGATACCACTCCACGAAGCGCTTCACGCCCTCTTCCACCTGCATCTTGGGCCGGTAACCGGTGGCCTTGAGCAGCGCTTCGGTGTCGGCCCAGGTGCGCGGGACGTCGCCGGGCTGCATGGGCAGGTATTCGCAGATGGCTTCGCGCCCGGTGGCGTTTTCCAACGCGCGGATGAAGCTCATCAGCGAGACCGGGGCGCCGTAGCCGATATTGTAGAGCGCGTATGGGGCGGTGCTCAGGTCGGGCCGGGCGGTGGCGGTGGCGCGGTCGGGGTTGGGCTGGGGTATCACATCAGCGATACGCACGATGCCCTCGACGATGTCGTCTATGTAGGTGAAGTCCCGCGACATGTCGCCGTGGTTGTACACCTGGATCGGCTTGCCTTCGAACATCGCCTTGACGAACTTGAAGATGGCCATGTCGGGCCGGCCCCAGGGGCCGTATACGGTGAAGAAGCGCAGCCCCGTCATCGGTACGCCGTAAAGATGGGCGTAGGTGTGGCTCATCAGCTCGTTGGCCTTCTTGGTGGCCGCGTAGAGGCTGACGGGGTGGTCCACGCTGTCGCTGGTGGCGAACGGTGTCTTGGCGTTCATGCCGTACACCGAACTCGAGGAGGCGTACACCAGGTGCCCTACCTTGTGCTGCCGGCAACCCTCCAGCACGTTGAGATGGCCGATGAGGTTGGAGTCGGCGTATACATGAGGGTTTTCCAGCGAGTAACGCACCCCGGCCTGGGCGGCCAGATGGATCACGCGGTCGAACTCGTTCTCGCGAAACAGCGCAGCCATCTTTTCCCGATCGCCGAGATCGAGATGAATGAAGCGGATGTCGTGGTAATCGGCCAGGTCGTTCAGCCGCGCCTGCTTGAGCGAGACGTCGTAGTAGGTGTTGAGATTGTCGATGCCGACGATCTCATGCCCCTGCCCGCTCAGGCGTTTGGCCACTGCGTGGCCGATAAAGCCGGCAATGCCAGTAATCAGCAGTTTCACGCGGTTCGTTTCCTTACGTATTCAGGTGCCTCCACGCAGGTGCGCTGCGCTAGGAAGAGCCTTTTTTGTTAGCTGAACAACGGAATTTTTACTTTTCGGCATTCGGCCTTTAACTAGCCTGGCCGAGCGTAGGTCCTGAACGGTAGCTCTCTTCGCCAGCTGCCCGCCCAGGCACGCTACCGCCCAGGGATTGTTCCGGGCGTTTCCCTGGCCCTGGTCACGTAGCGATATCATGTGCCGGGACGGGGCGTGCGCAAACGCGTACGAAAAAGCCACAGGCGCTCCAAGCCCTGGGCAGTGCTTTCTCGGTCCCTCGTCGAGCTGGGGCTCGACACTTCAGGCAGCGCTACGAATCGCCTGCTAACGGTTCGTACGGCACTCCCCTTCTCCCTGCCGGATATTGTTATTGGAATAGCCGAATTCTACGGCACTTGCGCGGGATGCTCTACCGCTACTTGCGCGCAAATTATCTTGACAACTCAAGCAGTTGTTCAATTAGTTCTGGATCATGAGGGCGCTGCCAGTCTTTCGTGTTACAAACCCATGCCATACAGCTGACCGACGCTGGATCAACGGCAGCGCCACACTGCCAACCGATGCAGCAGCGCAAGCAGGATCAAACCGGCGGAAAGCCAACCGAGGCCGAGCAGTAAGGTACTGAATCCGCTTGGCAGGGTATGGGGCGGACGATAGCTCATGCCGTGTTCGGCCAGGCGTGCCACGAGGTAGGTGAGCGCAGCGACGAGCGCCAGCGCGGTACTGGAGCGCCATTCGGCCAGATGCCGGGTGATACGCCAGGGCTCGCCGACAGGCTTGGCCTTGGCGGTTGCCCCAGCCTTGGCAGCGGCTTTTGCGCTGGCCCTGGGCTTGGGTTTGGGTTTGGCGGTTTTGGCGGCCCGGCTACCGCGCCCTGCCGAGCGCCGGGACCTGGCACTCCCCTTGCCGACGCCAAGCGAGAGGCCGGAAGCCACCCAGCGCAGCAGGCGGGAAAGCGCCCACCCCAGCGTGAACAGGACGGATAGCGCCAGGCTACCCATCACCAGGAAGTAGGTCATAGACGACTGCAGATCAGGCAATGCGCCCAAGGGTCTGCAAGGTGCGCAGCAGGACTGTCACGCTTTCCCTGGGCTGTGCGTATTCGTTCATCAGCGACTTGAGCCGCTGCTCGAAGACTTGCTGCCGCTGCTGCTGCTCTTCCGCTTCCAGCTCCGCCAGGCTACGCACCGGCGGCCCCGTGGGGATATCGAGCTTCGGATTGGGCTTTTCCAGCTCGCGCAGCGCCTCGGCAAAGGCGTCGTCCAGTTCTCGAAACTTGCGCAGTTTTTCGCGCTCATCCATGGAACGGTTGGGTTTTTGGTTTCTCATGTGTATCCGTTTTTACTCAAGTACCGGCTGGCCTCCCCAGCGGCACCTGCTGTCGAAGAGCCCCAGTATACCGCTAAACCCCTGTATAGCGAAGAAACGACGTTGCGCTAAGCTAAAAGCAGAGGCTGCCTGACGTAAAGGAGCTGCGTATCATTCCCAGTACGTACTATGCACAAACAGTCAAACTCGATAACCGAACTTGCCTTTGCATCCCCCCACAGCGCATAAAGAGGTGCATAAAAGCCATAAGAAAAGCGGGCGTTATGCCTGCCGGGCTCTGCCCAGGCGCCAGTGAGGGCACCAGTGTGTTGGCAGACGCAGCAAACGAGACGTTGCTGCCGAATCAAGCAAGGGACAGTTATGTTTAACGAGATGATGCGGGCGGAGATCTGGCTGCAGGATCATTTGGAGAGCCAGCAGGGAATCGAAGACCTCGCCAGCCGACTCGGTTATTCGACCTCACAGGTCCGGCGCAGGTTCAAGCAGTGCTTCGGCCTGTCCCCAAGTGCATACCGCGACAGTTTACGCCTGGAGAAGGCAGCTCGTCTGCTGGCCTTGACTCCACTTTCGATACGAACCATTGCCAGCCAGTGCGGCTACCAGAACCATTCCGCGTTCAGTCGTGCTTTCCAACGATACCACAATCAGACACCGCGCCAATACCGCCAGGCGCTACGTTTGAAACTACGCCACAACCCTTTTTGCAATGAAGGCGGTCGCAAACCGCCAAGGTTTGAAATACATCATTCGGAGGTATGCCATGCCTTGGGAGTTATTGTCAAATCCTGTGTACGGCAAGTCAGGCGGCAGTCCTGTCTGACTGATCGGTCAAGGGCTCGCCGTCCTTGAACTGGACGTTGTTC